>NZ_JBFRSX010000061.1:0-720 GCF_041473835.1 Vibrio sp. 10N.222.55.A1
ATACCAATTAAAGTAAAAATGTGATCTAATTAAGATTGATGAATTATTGTGAAATTTAGCCATGGATAGCCTTAATAACACTGACTTCAAAAAGCTTGCGAGCCAGCAAAAAACCATTCAGATGAAGATGCGTTTACTTGCGCTCGCACACTTTAAAGACGGCCTCTCTCGTACACAAATTGCAAAATCTCTCAAAGTCAGTCGAACCAGTGTCAATAAATGGGTTCGGATTTTTTTTGAAGAAGGCCTAGAAGGACTTCAAGAAAAACCTCGGACTGGTAGGCCTGCATACCTCACCGATGAGCAGCGGGCTCAACTCAGTGCCTTCATAAAAAAAGAAGCTGAATCACCTTCTGGTGGCCGCCTTGTTGGAAGCGATATACATGACTACATCGTTAAACACTTTGACAAGCACTACCACCCTAATTCCATCTATTATCTCCTCGACCACATGGGTTTTTCTTGGATAACTTCTCGTTCCAAACACCCTAAACAATCACAGCAAATACAAGACGATTTTAAAAAAATTCCAAATCGAAACGATCCTTAAGATCCCCGGCCATATTGGGCTAGAGAGTGTTGATGTCTGGTTTCAAGACGAAGCTAGGTTTGGTCAGCAGAACACAACAACACGTCTTTGGGCTACTCGTGGAACGAGACCTCGCGTAGTAAAACAGCAGCAATTTGAATACGCTTATTTGTTTGGCTCAGTGTGCCCAT
>NZ_JBFRSX010000061.1:1545-59029 GCF_041473835.1 Vibrio sp. 10N.222.55.A1
CATTCAGTGGTAATAATGGATGGCGCAGGATGGCATACCGATGATATTGCTAACCCATTTGATAATGTCAGTATTATCAAATTGCCGCCATACTCACCAGAGCTTAACCCTATAGAGCAAGTGTGGAGTTGGTTAAGGCAACACTATCTAGCAAACCAAAACTTCATTGATTATAACGATATTGTTTCGAAGGTCTGTAGCGCTTGGAATGGATTTCTTGAGTGCAAAGATCGCGTCACAAAAGTGTGTACAAGAGATTGGATTGACCTGATCAGTTAATTTTCCGGATTGGTATGAGTCTTATTATTCGTCTCAGAGTTTGTAGAGGCGCTTTACGTTGATCACGAGCTCTGATATTCCGACACTTATTATTAAGCTCTGCTCTCTCTAGCAGCGCTTGATTACGTAAGTTTATACTTGTGGCTATTGGTTCGTTGATTAACTTTTCCTGAGCGTCTTGAGAGCTCTATCTCCTACTAATTTGAACTGGCTGATAAAGATGCCTCGTTTCTAATAACAAGGTTTTGTTCGTCGGTAACTCTTGCTATCTCCCTCTACTTAATAGATTAATCTACAGGCAGTTACGTGAACTCCCCGGTTATAACGGTTTATAGTTGGAACGTTGATGGCTATTTAATTGTTAATTCAACGTGACTTTAAGTGGGCATCTGTCTGCGGGTAAATATCTTTAAGCGCCTACTCTCAAGCTGATCTCCATTTGTTCTTGAACTTCAAGGTATCACTTTTCTCTATGACTCCTCTCGAACCTCTTATAAGGACTTGTTTATAAGAATGGTAAAACTACGTACAGACACAACTAAAGTCGTTCTCCGTGTGTTTGAGAAGCCCAGTTGAGCAATTTCATGGTTAGTTGGTATTGGGCAGGTAAGTGTTTGATGAGCTTGGTTTATAGCTATTGTAGAAGTTATCTAGGGTTAAATAGCAGATACAAAAAAGCCGATGCTAGACATCGGCTTAGTTTGAGTCGCTTAGAGTTAAGCGGGTTGAACTAGAGCGAGCGCTTTACGAGAAACCTCGTGAGCTGCTTTCGTTAAGTTTTGCTTCTCTAGTGCGTCAGATAGGTATCCGTAATCTGAAACATTTGAGCGAAGTGCTAGGGCTTTTTCGAAGTGGCTTTGTGCTTCCGCCCACTTCTGCTCTCTTAAGTAGAACTGAGCCAGCGCGCTGTGTGCTTCGGCATTACCACTGTCTTTACTAATTGCACGTTCTAGCATGACCACTACTGGGTGGTGATCGGATAAGTTCAGCTCTGGAAGCAACATGTAGAGTTCATTTGACCCACTCTTTGCAATGTTCTCTTTGATCACAGTGAAGGCTTCTGAGTCAGCTTTGCGAGCGATAAGTTGCTTCACAAAGCAGGATACAAGGTGCGAACTTTGTTTCTGTTTTCTTGAAAGCTTGTTCCAATGGCTGATTAAACCTTCGCTACCTTGCTGTTGTGCCACATCATGAAGTAGCCCACATTGTGCTTTCTGTTCTAATTCACGTTGCTCATCAGCTGTTAGAAGTTTGTTCTTAACTAATTTAGGAGTTAACTCTAGCAATGGCTGCCATAACTTCAGTTGCAAGTAAGTGGCTTTTAACAGGCCAAGTACAGCAGTGTTATTAGGGTATGTGCCTTTTAGGGTCGAAAGTGTATCGAATGCAGCTTCGTAGTTTGACTCGCTGATTTGCTGTTTAGCTTTAGTTAGCTCAACCGCTAGTAGAGAGTCGTCCTGTTGGCTAGCAAGCTCGATGTACTTATCTCGCTCACTTGTATTACCTTGTTCGTGTGCCGCTTGAGAAGCGACTAAATAACAAAGTAGAGGCATGTCGTGATGGTTAGCCCAACGAGTTACTTTCTTCTCAGCGCCTTTCCAGTCACCTTCAAGTAGCTTGATAATGCCTTCATTGGTATAACGACGAGAACGTTTCAGCTTACGAACACTGAACCAGTTCCAAGTTGTCGAGCTTGCGTACATAAGCTTTTTAAATAGGTACTCTAAGCCGAATAGAGCCGCTAGAAGAGCAATGACAAAGATAACCAGTGTTGTCACGCTCATCTCAATAGTCTTATTCGCAATTGAGATCAGAACGTAGCCTTGTTGACCAGAGAACTGAGTACCAACAATTAACCCAGCACCTAGAACGAGAAAAAGAAAAATCCAACGAATCATTATTTTTCCTCCGTGGTCATAACGGTGACTTCACGACGTAGGCGCTCACGTATCACATCTGACAACTCATTTTGAGATTCAAGCTTTACAGGGTATTTCACAGAGATGTTCTGTTCACTTAGCTGTTTAATCGCTTTCTCAAATTCAATCACTGAGTTGTTATCTTGGTTTAGATAAGCTTTCGACCACTCGCTAGCGGTATTAAGAGCTGCGCTATAGAGTTCACCTTGTTCTTTGTAGACGGCGCGAATCGCGGTTTCTAATTTACCTTTGATGTTTTCACGCAGGTAGAAGTGTTGTTCAGGAGAGAGTAGAGGGATAACTTCGCCATCACGACTACGGAAGGTAATGAAGTTTTCTGAGAAGTCTTTCATCGACGTCATCAGGTTGTTCTGCCAATCATTAATATCTTGCGATACCGCTTTTTTCTCAACAACCGCAGCTTCCGGAAGAATCGCATTGGCAAGCGGCAGTGTATCGACTTGCTGTTGCAAGCTTGTGATACGCAGAACTAAGCCGTCACGGTCGATCAGAGGAATAGTGCGAAGCTTGGTAATGTCATTGGTCATTGATTGACGCAGTGACACTAAGCTCGGGTCATTCAGTGCGGCGATACGTTGATCGGCGCTTTCCATTAGTTTGGTTGCACTAACGGCATCATGCTCGAGGAACAGTTTACGTCCTGCTAGTTTCACAAGGTAATCAGCTTCAGCAAGCAACCAGTCATTCGGGCGGCGACCTTTCACGTCAGCCACTGCTAACTGCAGGCTTTGAATGCTCTTCTGCTGTTGAGATTGCACGACCTGAGTTTTCTCCACCGCGTGTGAGGCTTCTTGGATAGTCTCTTGCTTGATGGTTTGTAGGTCTTTATTTACCGCAGATTGGGTATTTTGAAGTTGTGCTTGAAGAGCGGCTATTTGAGCCGAGTATTCAGCGCTCTTTTGCTGCATTTGAAATGCGATACCGCCACTGAAGATAATTGAAATAGCGATCGCAATAGCGCCTAGTTTGACACCGCGCTTACCTTGCTTTTCTGCTTTCTCTATTTGCTCTTTATGCTCAGCTTGAGGCTGCTCATTTTTAGCGGTATTTGAAGCAGAGGCATCAAGCTTCTGTTCAGGTTGTTTTGTCTCTGTAGAGTCAGCTTTTTCGTTTTCAACAACTACTGGCTGAGTATCTTGTTTCTTTTCAGGTTCAATATGCTCATTATTTTTTTTGCTTGTCATGCTTATTTCCTGTTTCTAGCTAGGGCCGGAGAGCAGCCAGTAATATTTGGTTCGTAGCACTGTGAGTATTGGTCACATTCGAGAAGCCGAGTTGTTGTGCTCGTTCTACAATGCGCTGGCTTGGGACAAATAGATGTCTTGTTGAAAGCCAAGCCAAATACTCATCAGGGGTAATTGAGCAGAGATACTCCAATTGTTCCTGACTAGTGATGACAACTTTGGACGTTTTTTTGTTTATCCATGTTTGATAGGTATTGTGGTCGCTAATAGGAATATATTCTCTACGGTAGGTCTCACAATAAGAGACTTGTGCACCTCGATTGAGTAGAGAATCCCTAATGAGCTCACGCCCACCATTGCCACGTAGTATCAAAATGGACTTATTTTCTACGCCATTAAGTTCAGTAAGTTTAAGAAGATGTTCACTATCACTAACTTGAGGATAGTTTACTTTTTGTTTACAGACTTTGCTTAAAACGTGCGCAGTTTTTTGACCAACGCCAAGATAAAGCGGCGAAGTAGGCCAAATGGATGAGGTTTTTGAAAGGATGCTTTGGGCAGCCGCCACGGCGTGGTGACTGACTGCAATAATGATATCGCTGTTATTAAGCTGGGTGCTTAAATCCGCAGAGTTGGGATTATCCACGATACGAATCAGCGGATGATGGATTGCTTGAACCCCTTCATCCGCTAGTTGTTGGCAAAGCGATTGTCCCTCTGAACCGGGACGAGTCACCAACACTGTCATGATTATTCTTGGTCAACGTAGAGCTTGGTTAAGATTTCTCTCGCGCCATCATCCAGCAATTGATTTGCCAGAGTCACGCCAAGTGCTTCTGCATCTTTGCGAGGGCCAGAGATCTCACCACGAACCATCTTAGAACCGTCCGGTTCACCAACTAATGCACGTAGCCAGATGTTTTCGCCATCTAATAATGAGTAGCTGCCGATAGGAACCTGACAGCCACCTTCTAGGGTAAGGTTCATTGCACGTTCGCACAGTACACGATCAGCCGTGTCTTTATGATTCAGTGGTTCAAGGAGTTTAATCAGACGCTCGTCATCAAGGCGACACTCAATACCAACAGCGCCTTGGCCAACAGCAGGGAGAGACTGCTCTGGTTCGATGAAGCTACGAATACGCTCTTCTAGCTCTAGACGTTTAAGACCTGCAGCAGCCAGTACGATCGCATCGTATTGACCATCATCGAGTTTACCTAGACGAGTACCAACGTTGCCGCGCAGCTCTTTGATGAACAGATCTGGGCGGTATTCTAACAGTTGGCATTGGCGACGCAGACTGCACGTACCCACGACAGCACCTTGTGGGAGTTCGTCGATGTTGTTGTAAGTGTTTGATACGAAAGCGTCACGCGGATCTTCGCGCTCACAAATTGTTACCAGACCTAGACCTTCAGGGAAGTCGACAGGTACATCTTTCATTGAGTGAACCGCTAGGTCAGCACGACCTTCTAGCATGGCTACTTCAAGTTCTTTAACGAACAGTCCTTTACCACCCACTTTAGCAAGCGGAGTGTCTAGGATGATGTCACCTTTGGTCACCATAGTTACCAACTCAACCTCTAAACCAGGGTGAGCAGCTTGCAGTGCATCCCTTACAAAGTATGCCTGCCAAAGGGCAAGAGGGCTTTTTCTGGTCGCGATACGGATTGGTGCTGAATTTGTCATGGTGTTTCCGATATAGGTTCTGTAATAGCCTAATCCTACCATTATGAGGCGAGAATTCTTACTGTTTGATCATTCCATACTTTGATAGCTGAGAGATTTTCATGAGTTCACCAAAATAGTGTGATTAGTATCTCATTTGAAACATGGGCTATTATTAGAAATAGTCAATAAAGAGGACACTACGGCGCCGTGAGTTTAACTTTCTGTCATCAAGGAATTGACCAGTATGACGGGTTCCTTTGCTTTACCATTAAGGGTAAAAGTGTTAAATTGATCACGTTTTGTTGCTCCTTTCGTTCAGTAACTAAACAGAACTGCACTTAACCTCAAACCAAGGACTTACCTTGCAGGCTTACACTCAAACTTTGATTCAACGATTAGACAATCTAAATCAGCAGCGCATTGATCGTGCGTTGGCGTTGATGAATGTGCAAGGCCAGCGAGTATTCAACCTTATTCCCGCACTGCTTCACTTCAATCACCCGATGATGCCTGGTTATTATGACCAACAAGTTCCTTTTGGAATTCGTAGCTTCACGCTTAATGAATTCCAAAAGCAATTTGTCTCTGATACCGAATTAACGCTGGGTGGCAAACTCACCGAGACGGATGAACCAGCAATCCTTGGCTTGTACACCATGGGTAGTACTTCTTCTATTGGTCAAAGCACTTCAAGTGATCTTGATATCTGGGTGTGTGTTTCCCCGGATATGGATGGCGCCTCTCGCGATAGCCTAACCAACAAGTGTCTCTTGATTACCGATTGGGCTGAAACCTTGGGAGTAGAAGCGAACTTCTTCTTGATGGATGAAGAGCGTTTCCGTTCGAACCATTCAGAAGAGATGACCGGCGATAACTGTGGTTCTTCACAGCACTTATTATTGCTTGATGAGTTTTATCGCTCTGCGGTTCGTTTGGCTGGTCAGCGTTTGTTGTGGCAAATCATTCCGCCAGAAATGGAAGAGTGTTACGACGAGTATGTTCAAGGTTTGTGTCAGGATGGCTATCTTGATTGCTCGCAGTGGATCGATTTCGGCAAGCTGAATCGCATTCCCGCTGAAGAGTACTTTGGTTCAAACCTGTGGCAGCTCTATAAGAGTATCGACTCACCGTATAAATCGGTTTTGAAGGCGATCCTGTTAGAAGCCTATTCATGGGAATACCCAAACACCCAACTGCTGAGTATTGATACCAAGCGTCGCTTCTTCGCGGATGAACCGGATCTGTATGGCATGGATAGTTACTATCTGATGCTTGAGAAGGTAACGCGCTACCTAGAGCGTATTAACGACCATACTCGATTGGACTTGGTGAGGCGCTGTTTTTATCTTAAGACCCACGAGAAGTTGTCACGAGATGCGGGCATTGGCTCCGTTGCGTGGCGTCGTGAAGCCTTAACCGAGATGACTAAATCTTGGAATTGGGGACATGAAACCATTGCTGAGCTCGATAACCGCCGTAACTGGAAGGTTGAGCAGGTTAAAGTGGTGCACCATGCACTGCTTGATGCCTTGATGCTGAGCTATCGTAATCTGATTCAATTTGCGCGTCGTAACGACATCACTTCGGCAATCAGCCCACAAGATATCAGCATCTTGGCACGTAAGCTTTACGCTGCATTTGAGGTATTGCCAGGTAAAGTGACACTGCTGAACCCACAAATCTCTCCGGATCTGCATGAACCCGACTTGAGCTTCATCGAAGTTCGTCAGGGTCAGTCGAATAAAGCAGGTTGGTACTTGTATAAGCAGCCACTGGTTGCACACCGCATTCTTGGTCAGCCTTCTCTAGAGCACCATGAGTACTTGAGTAAGTTGGTAGCATGGTCGTTTTTTAATGGCTTGATTACCGAGTCGACACGTTTGCACTCTGTGGTACGTGACGCTCACATCGATATCGATAAGTTCTATCAAATGGTGAGCGACCTGCGTAATACGTTTTCTTTGCGTAAGCGTCGCCCAAGTATGCAAGCACTGGCGAGCCCGTGTGAGATAAGCCAGCTAGCGATGTTCATCAACTTTGAAAATGACCCGACGTCTGAATTAAGTGGTCGTGCATTAAAAGTGGACCTCAAGAACGCCGATATCTTCAGCTTTGGTGAGGAAGGTAAGAGCTTAGTCGGCAGTGTCGACTTAGTTTATCGTAACTCTTGGCATGAAGTACGTACGCTGCATTTCCAAGGTGATACGGCAATGCTGGATGCGCTGAAGACGGTGCTTGGCAAAATGCACCAAGATGCTTTACCGCCAGAATCGGTTGATGTGTTCTGTTACAGCAAAAACCTGCGTGGTGTGATGCGTAACATGGTGTATCAACTGCTTGCTGAGTGTATCGATTTACGATTGAAACCGATTGAACCCGAGAAGCGCCGCCGCTTTAAGGCTATTCGTTTAGCTAATAAGATGTTTGGTCTGTTCTTCGAACGTCGTGGTGTGTCGGTACAGATGTTGGAAAACTCGGTCGATTTCTACCGTAGCATCTCAACCAATAAGCTCAAAGGCTCACCTTTACTGATGCTCGATAAAGAGCAAGAGTATCAGCTACCAGAAGTGGTGGATGGTTTTGCGAGTGAGGGCTTGATTCAGTTCTTTTTCGAAGATACCGACAAAGGCTTCAATATTTATGTATTGGACGAGTCGAACCAAGTTGAGGTCTACCACCAGTACAGCGGTGAAAAAGATGAGATGATCGCGAGCGTGAATTCTTTCTACACATCGGTAAAAGATGAGTCGAAGATGTCGTCTAAGTTGATTAACTTTAACCTACCTCAGTACTACCAAATCGTTCATCCTGAAGAAGGCAATTCTTACGTTGTGCCTTATCGTAACGATGCAACTTTAGCTTCTCGGAGCTCAAAGATAGTCAACATCTAGTCTTACTAAGCCCGATTGATATTGAAAAAGGAGTGATTGATTCACTCCTTTTTAGTTTTGCTTACAAATGATTAGACCCAATCGATCGCTTCACCTGCGTGCTTCACGCATTCTTCTTTAACCATCTCAAACAGCTCCATGCCCGTCTTTGAACATGTCCACTTGTCGTCAACTAGCTTGAAGTGAAAGCCACCAGATTTAGACGCTAACCAGATTTCTTTCATTGGTTCTTGGCGGTTAATGATGATTTGGCTGCGGTTCTCAAACTCCAGCGTCATCACGTTACCAGTCACTTCGTAATCAATATCTGCCTCTGATTCATCGATAGCTTCTTCGATGTTTTGCATCTGTATATCGACCAGCTGATGAAATTCAGTCTCGTTCATCCTTTCTATCCTATTGCTTTTCCTGAGTGTGGTGCGATTATAGGGGGCATTGAGTTAATAATCACGATATGCAAAATGAAAAAATTAATTGCTGCTCTATTTATGATGTCCGTTATTGGACTTTCTGGTTGTGGTCAAACGGGTCCTTTGTACGATCCTGATGAAGTTCAGCAAACCGAACAATCACAATAAGTGAAAACACGCAGAAATCGTTATTTATAAGGGATAAGAACTTTGGATTACTTCAACTATCAGGAAGATGGCCAGCTTTGGGCTGAGGACGTCGCACTTTCACAACTAGCAGAGCAATATGGTACACCGCTGTATGTATATTCTCGTGCAACATTAGAACGCCACTGGAATGCGTTTGATTCATCGGTTGGTGAGCATCCGCACTTGGTGTGTTATGCCGTTAAAGCTAACTCAAACCTTGGCGTGTTGAATACTTTGGCTCGTTTGGGCTCTGGCTTCGATATCGTTTCTGGCGGTGAGCTAGAGCGTGTGGTTGCTGCCGGTGGCGATCCAGCAAAAGTTGTATTCTCTGGTGTCGGTAAAACAGCCGCTGAAATGAAGCGTGCGCTTGAGTTGAACATTAAGTGTTTCAACGTAGAGTCTGAACCAGAACTAGAGCGACTGAATAAAGTAGCTGGTGAGCTTGGTGTTAAAGCGCCGATTTCACTGCGTATCAACCCAGACGTTGATGCGAACACTCACCCTTATATCTCTACTGGTCTGCGTGATAACAAGTTTGGTATCGCTTTCGACCGTGCTCCTGCTGTCTATGAGTTTGCAAAAACACTCGATAACTTGTCTATCCATGGTATTGATTGCCACATTGGTTCTCAGTTAACGGATATCGAACCTTTCATCGATGCAACCGATCGCCTACTTGCGCTGATCGACCAGCTACGTGCTAACGGTATCAACATCAAACACCTTGATGTCGGTGGCGGCTTGGGTGTGGTTTATCGTGATGAATTACCACCACAGCCTTCTGACTACGCGAAAGCTTTATTGGCTCGCTTAGACAATCATTCTGATCTAGAGCTGATTTTCGAGCCTGGAAGAGCGATTGCTGCTAACGCTGGTGTATTATTAACGAAAGTCGAGTTCCTCAAGCCAACAGAGCACAAGAACTTTGCCATCATCGATGCAGCAATGAACGATCTAATGCGCCCAGCACTTTACCAAGCTTGGCAGGATATTGTTCCTGTGAGCCCTCGTCAGGGTGAAACTGTGACTTACGATTTGGTTGGCCCAATCTGTGAGACAGGCGATTTCCTAGGTAAAGATCGTGACCTTGTTCTTGAAGAAGGTGATCTGCTAGCAGTTCGTTCAGCGGGTGCTTATGGCTTCGCGATGTCATCTAACTACAACACTCGTTCGCGTGCGGCTGAAGTGATGGTGGATGGCGATAAAACTCACTTGGTTCGTCAGCGTGAAGAGCTTACGAGTCTGTGGGAACTTGAAAACATTCTTCCGGAGTAATTTTAAGCGTTATGCACTTCCACTTTTCTAAAATGCATGGTTTGGGCAATGATTTCATGGTCGTGGACTGCATTACTCAAAATATTTTCTTTTCTCCAGATTTGATCCGTCGTTTGGCGGATCGTCACACTGGTGTGGGCTTTGATCAGCTACTTGTGGTTGAGGCTCCCTATGATCCAGAAACTGATTTCCATTACCGCATATTCAATGCGGATGGCAGTGAAGTGGAGCAGTGTGGCAATGGTGCACGTTGTTTTGCACGATTCGTTCGCATGAAAGGCTTAACGAATAAGTACAGCATCAACGTGAGTACCAAGAAAGGTAAAATGGTTCTCAAGATTGAAGAGAATGACCTGATCACGGTGAACATGGGCATTCCTGAGTTCGAACCCGGCAAGATTCCATTCAAGGCCAAGCAGCCAGAGAAGACGTATATCCTAAGAACGGATGTACACACCTTATTCTGTGGTGCGGTAAGCATGGGTAACCCACATGTGGTTACCGTGGTTGATGACGTCGACACGGCTGATGTGGACACCTTAGGCCCACTACTTGAATCACATGAACGTTTCCCTGAGCGTGTTAATGCTGGCTTTATGCAGGTCGTTAACCGTGAAGAAGTTCGTCTACGTGTTTACGAACGCGGCGCGGGTGAAACTCAGGCATGTGGCAGCGGAGCGTGTGGCGCAGTTGCAGTGGGTGTCACTCAAGGCTTACTGGCTGAGAATGTGAAGGTTCGTCTACCAGGCGGTGACTTACACATTAGCTGGCAAGGCCCGGGTAAACCTCTGTTTATGACCGGCCCTGCAACGCATGTGTTTGATGGTCAACTTTCTTGCTAATAACGACCCAAAACAAATATATTCATAAAAATAAAGGATAGGTTTTGTCTTACGTTGAAGCCGACGCACTCACCGCAGAAGTGGTCGCGGAATATTTACGTGATAACCCAGATTTTTTCCAAGACCGAAAAGATTTGGTTGATCGCCTTGCTATCAATAACGTTGAGCAGGGCGCTGTTTCTCTGGTTGAGGTTCAGCTTAAACGCCAACGTCATCGAATCGAAGAGCTTGAAGAAGAGATCACTGGCTTGATGTCGTTGGCAGCAAATAACGATAAAACCTTCTATGAGTTTATGGATCTGCAAGCGCAAGTGCTGAAATGCAGTGACTTCATGCAGGTGATAAAAGCCGTTGAACAAAAAGCGTTAGATCTTGGGCTTAAGGCTCATGTTCGTATTCTTTCGCAATCTGGCTTTTATCAGTTGAGTGCTGAGGGTTACTCTAAGTTTTCGCTTAACCATTTCAATGGCAAAGATGCTTATCTTGGACGCTTGAGAAAAGCCGACAGACACGATTTGTTTGGTGATTATCCAGTTCCAGAGCTAGGCTCTTATGTAGTACTACCGCTTGCTAAGCAGTCTCCATTGGGTTTGCTCGCCTTTTCTAGTGAAGATGGCGGACATTTCCAACCCCATATGGATACGCTCTTTTTACGCCATTTAGCACTTGTTGTCGCTCATTTGGCGGACACCTTACCTTGGCAGATAAATAATGAGCCTAGAGCCCAAAATACCTCTTCCTAACAGCCTTCAAAAGCCACTTTCTCGCTTCTATGAATATCTCCGAAGCGAGAAGGGACTCAGCCTACACACCCAACGTAATTACAAACAACAACTTGAAACCATGGCCGGTCATTTAGTCACTCTAGGGCTAAAGGATTGGGGTCAAGTCGATGCGGCGTGGGTCAGACAACTGGCCAGTAAAGGCATGCGTGAGGGAATGAAAGCGAGCAGCATTGCAACGCGCTTATCGTCACTGCGCAGCTTCTTTGATTTCCTTGTGTTGCGTGGCGAAATGACCGCCAATCCAGCCAAAGGTGTCTCTGCACCTCGCAAACAACGCCCTTTGCCTAAAAACCTCGATGTTGATGAAGTGGGTCAACTGCTTGATGTGAATGAGGACGATCCATTGTCGATTCGTGATCGAGCGATGATGGAGGTGATGTATGGTGCTGGATTACGACTGGCAGAACTGGTCGGCATCAATCTGAAAGATGTGTTGGGTCGACAAGGCGAAATCCGAGTGATTGGTAAAGGCGACAAAGAACGCAAAGCGCCTTTTTCTGGTTTAGCTAAAGAGTGGGTCGATAAATGGCTCAAAGTTCGTGGTGAATTGGCTTCACCGGGTGAAACCGCGCTGTTTGTCTCTAAGCTCGGGACTCGTATCTCTCATCGCAGTGTGCAAAAGCGCATGGAAGAGTGGGGTAAGAAGCAATCCGTCGCGAGTCATATTAGCCCGCATAAACTGCGTCACTCCTTTGCAACTCACGTGCTTGAATCGAGCCAGAATCTTCGTGCTGTCCAAGAGTTGTTGGGGCATGAAAACATCTCGACAACCCAAATTTATACTCACTTGGACTTCCAACACTTAGCTCAAGCGTACGATGAGGCTCACCCTCGAGCGCGTAAGAAGAATAAAGATTAGATTAAAGGTTTTACTATGCGAATTTATCGAGGGTTGAAGCCCATCAAAGCCATGACCTTTGACTTGGATGACACCCTGTATGACAACTGGCCTGTGATCATGAAGGTAGAAAAAGAGATGGCGCAGTGGCTTTACCAAAAGCACCCAGTGTCGGCTTCTTTATCGCTTGAAGAGTGGCAGGGCATTAAGCAGCAAGTCGCCTCTGAAAACCCAGCTTTAAAGCATGATGTTACCGTTTGGCGTGAAACACAGATTAAGAGTGGCTTACTGCAGTTGGGCTACTCTCAGCAGCAAGCTGAACAGGCGGCTCGTGAGGGGATAGAACATGCTTTGTGGTTGCGCAATCAAGTCGATGTTCCTCAAGAAACGCATCGAGTGATGGCAGAACTTAGCCAACGCATTCCTTTGGTTGCGATTACCAATGGCAATGTCGATCCACATAAAATTGGCTTAGGGCAGTATTTTCAACGAATTCTTAAAGCTGGCCCAAACGGTAGAGCAAAACCCTACCCAGATATGTTTGATAAAGCGCAGCAATACTTAGGTGTTGATGCCATCAACATTCTTCATGTCGGCGATCATCTTAGAACGGATGTTTACGGAGCTAAGCAAAATGGCTTCCAAGCATGCTGGTTTAATGACATTGGTTCCAATTTATACCTCTCTTCGAAGGCGAGTGTGCTGCCTGATGTTGAAATAGAGCAACTTAGCGATCTTATGCGACTAATTTAAAGACTTCTGTAAGCTTATTGTGTCGCATTTATGATATTGAATTGTTACATTAGTCGCAATTAAATGCCTGTTTAGGCTAGGATAATTGGCGACTACTTTTTATCGATTCATTTCAGTCATAGCAGTGGTTGCGGGTTCTTCACTTCACTCTATTTCGATCAAGGGTTGGCATGCAAACATTTACATTTCTCGCAAATACTGAGGAGCTATTTAAATCTCAATTTGATCAGCGAGAGTGGTGTGACAGCAAACAATATCTTATTCAACTTTTCTCTGCCCAATCTTCTGATGTGGCTCGTCGAATCGCGAGTGTTGCTCTCAATCGCCTAAGCAATGCCACCCTAATTGGCCAGAGTGCTCGTCATGTTATCTGTGATAATTGCCTTGAAAGTGCATGCACCTTAGTCATCATCAGTGAGTTCAACGAAACCCATCTAACCTCGGCAGTCCAGCCTTTTACGGGGAATCCAAATCAAGATAGCCAAGACTTAGCTTTGCAACTGCACCTTACCGAAGGCACCAAAACGGTCATCAGTTTGTGCGATCAGGTCGAAGGGCGTGATTACCCTATCTATAGCGCTTTTGAAAACCTGCCTTACGCATTGCCGATTGCTGGTGGACTGTGCCATGAGAATGAATTTGGCCGTTGGGTTATGTATAACGAGCAAACCTACCAGCATGCCTGTGTTGCTGTGGCTCTGACTAACCCAAGATTGAAGGTTTGGTCGGATGCGTACTCTGAGTGGAACCCGATTGGGATGAAACTGCGAGTCACACATGCGGTCGGAAATCGCTTATACGCGTTGAATGACAAGCCGGCGATTGAAGTATTCAAACATTACCTTGCGGATGGCAAAGACCTTCCTTTTAGCCAACTGATGAGCTTTCCACTTTATCGAGAACTTGGCAGAAAGAAGGGTATTTCAACACCTCTACGCATTAATGATGATGGCAGTATCGAGTTTGATAGCCCTTGGCATGTCGGTGAAGAGGCGCAGTTTTGTTATAACCACCCCTCTTTGAGCGCTGAAAAGGTGCGTCACGGTGCCGAGATGCTAGCCATGCATCAGCCTGAGTCGGTGATCATTTATAACTGTGTATCTCGACTTGAGTTTATCGACAGTAAACTTGAGCTTAAGCCATTTGAAGGGATAGTGAATACATGTGGTGCCTACTGCATGGGTGAGCTATACCGCAATGAAGACCGCCAAGAGATACTGCACCACAGCCTGACTTATATCGCTATGCGCGAGTCTGACGAGGTTAAAGAGTTTCGTTGTGAAGATTTTCAGTGTGGCTCAACAGTGTCGCCATTGCTTAACTTGGTCAGAAATGCAGTCGCTGATCTTGACAGTATGAATACCCAGATGGAGAAAAAACTCCATCAACAAGCGCGTCGCTTAACCGAGAGCTATCGCATTGACTCACGCACTGGCTTACCGAACCGTATTGTACTGAAGGAGCGCCTCAATACGATTCTATTTAGTGAACACTTACTCACGTTAAAGCTCACGAATTTCCATCAAGTTAACGAAAAATACGGCTATCAGGTGGGTGACCAGTTACTGCTTGACCTGTCTAATCACTTTATTGAGCGATTGCAGCTTCGTGTCGTGAAGGAGCCTCGCGTGAAGGTTGAGCTGTTCAGTATTGGGGTCGGAGAGTGGGCGATTATCTTTAACGCCAGTGTTGGTAGTACAAAAATAAAAGAAGGTTTCGTTGAGTTTGCCGATGACATCGAACACATAAATTTTGAGCCGTATGGTTTGGCTGATATTGATTACCTGTCAGTTTCTCTGTGTGGCGGCTTTGCTAGTCGTTGTGATTTCTTAACCGACAGCGGTGACGAGATCTTATTGAAAGCGATCGAAGCTCGACGTTATGGGGTGCGGAACAATACCCACATCACCAATGCCAAAGACATTCAGGTGAGCGAAGAGGACCGCAAAGAGCAGCTCGGTTGGTTGAGCTGTGTGAGCCGTGCGATTTTAGATCAGAACATCATTACCTACTCTCAGCCGATTGTGGAATCGGGCACTCACGAAATGATTGGCCAAGAGTGTTTAGTCAGAATCATGGAGTCGGACGGTACTATTGTGGCACCAGGAAAGTTCTTACCTATCATTGCCGACACGCACCTCTACACACGCCTTAGTCGACATATGATTAAGAGCACTATCGGTTATATGGCGGATAAACAGAGTTCGTTCTCTATCAATCTATCCCCACAAGATTTGTTGAGTGACAAGACGCTTGAGGTACTCGAGGCTGCGATCAGTGGTATGAACGATCCCACTCGACTTGGCTTAGAGGTTTTGGAATCTGAGCAAATCAAGGATTATGGCCGCATGATAGAGGTGTGTGATCACTTCCGTGCACTCGGGGCGAGAATCATTGTTGATGATTTTGGCTCTGGTTACTCCAATATTGATGAGATCATTAAGCTTGAGCCACAGATTATTAAGCTCGACGGTAGCTTGATTCGTAATATCGACAAAGACCAAAAACAAAGAAATATCGCTTCTCAGTTGGTTCGCTTATGCCAAGTGTTCAATGCTAAGACGGTTGCTGAATTTGTCCATAACCAACAGGTTTGTGAGATAGCAGAACAAATGGGTGTCGATTATCTGCAGGGTTATTACTTTGGTGAGCCTAAGCGATTGTTTTAGTTATTAAAACTCATGGATTATCATGCCGGCTGGTTTCGAAAATGCTCAATCACCATTGATGTCTGCTTTGTAGTGGAATAAGTGATGTCTAACTAACGTCACATTATTTATAAGACGATTGTAAGTATTCCGTGCAAGCCTTATCTATAATAAGCACAATAATAAATCATTAACCTAGCGATTAATGTGAATATGCAGTCGACTTCTCTCCTGATACAAGACATTGAGCAAACCCAACGTGAATTGGAAAAGATAGATTTTCATCAACACGAAAACCTACTAATTCAGGTGTTTTCGTCTTTCGAGAAAGGTTCTGTTGCGGCTGCCTGCCAAGTGATTCAATCGACTTTCCCCAATGCCAAACTGATTGGTTGCAGTGCTAACCACTACATCAGCCAAGGCGTCATCCTGCACCAAGGTCTTTATCTGATTGTTACCCGCTTTGACGCGACGTCTTACTCTTGTGGTGTTGTCGAATATAGCGAGCAACCATTGGTCGATAGCCACGCTATGTGGCAACAGCTTGAGTGCAATGATAATACTCAAAGCATCATCTGTTTCGCAGACCGCTTGCAGATAAATAACCGAGTTCTATTTTCAGCGTTTGAGCAGTCGAGATATTTATTACCTATCTGTGGCGGTGCATCGACCATCACAGATAATGGACGATGGGTGATGCTCAACGGTATTTGCTATGAAAATGCCTATGTGATGTTGGCGCTGCACAGTGCAGAGCTATCCATCACTAAAGGTTATTTCACTGAATGGAACCCTATTGGCCGGACTTTCAGAGTGACAGGAGCCCAAGATAACTGGTTGGTTGAATTGGATGGTATACCTGTTCGTGAGCTCTACAATCGTTACCTCGCTGATGGCCTTGAATTGCCTTTTGAGCAACTGCATAATTTTCCTTTGATGGTTGGTGATCCGAAAGAGCAAAGGATTCACTTACCGCTCAAGGTGACGGAATATGGAGAGATAGAGTTCAGTGGCCAATTCCAAGTGGGTGATGAGGTCCGGTTTTGTTATGACCATCCCTCATTGACCCTGGAGCAGGTCCGACTGGGGGTTCAACAGCTTGCCTCTCATAAGCCGGAACAGTTTTTTATCTATAACTGTATCTCTCGCATCGACTTTATTGATGGCAACCAAGAGGTTGAGGTTTTCCAGAAGCTGGCCGACAGCTATGGCGTGTACTGCATGGGAGAACTCTATCAAGAGAATGACCAACAGCGAATCTTGCACCATAGCCTTACTTACCTCGCATTAAGAGAAGGCGAGGGTAAGGTAGTATTGCCATTAGATACACAACCCGCGACCAATATATCCCCTCTGTTTTCATTGATCCGAAATGCACTGCTTGATGTCGATGACATGAACAACAGCATGGCGAGTAAGATTCAGCAACAAGCCACCGCGTTAACTGCGAGCTACCGAATTGATCACCGTACTGGCTTGCCTAATCGAAGTGTATTGCGTGAGAAGCTGTCGAAGATGAGCAGTGATAGCCACTTGTTAGCTTTGAAGGTCACGACCTTTGGTCAGATCAATGAAAAGTACGGCTATCGAGTGGGTGACAAGCTTCTGCATGACTTGAGTGAGTATTTTCAAAAGGCGCTGTGGCAGTTCTTTGATGAGGGATGTCAGCTCTACAGTATCGGTATTGGTGAGTGGGCAGTGGTGTTCGATAGCTGGGCGAGCCAAGAACATATTCATCAGCGATTCTCGGAATTTGCCGATCAAACCGAGCATGTGAATTTTGAGCCTACCGGTTTACCCGATATTGATTACTTGTCGGTGTCTATCTGTGCGGGTATCGCCAGCCGTCGAGATTTCCCGACTACCTCTATTGATGACTTATTGTTGAAGGCGATTGATGCGAGGCGCAGCGCTGTCAGCCAGAACAAGCACCTAGTGAGCGCCAAGGCACTCATTCAATTGGAGAAGCATCGCCAAGAGCAACTTGGTTGGCTGTCGTGCGTGAGTCGCGCGGTGCTTAATCAGAATATTGTGGCGTGCTCTCAGCCCATAGTTTCAGCACACAGTCATCAGGTAGAGAGCTACGAGTGTTTGGTTCGAATTGAAGAGGACGGTCAGTTAATTGCACCGGGTAAGTTCTTGCCAATCATTGAAGGAACCCATCTCTATACACGCCTCAGTCGTCAGATGATAACGCGCACCTTCGATTTTATGAGTCAGCGAACCGATTCGTTCTCAATTAATTTAGCGCCACAAGATTTCAGCAATGAGAAAACCATTCTTCACCTTGAACAAGCGATCAAGAAAATCAGTCACCCACAGCGTATTGGCTTGGAGGTGTTAGAAACGGAACAAATTCAGGATTACGGTCGCTTGATTGAGGTGTGTAATCACTTCCGCGATCTTGGTGTGAATATTATTGTTGATGACTTTGGTTCGGGCTATTCGAACATTGATGAGATATTGAAGCTAGAACCACAGGTGATCAAGCTTGATGGCAGTTTGATTCGCAATATTGATAAAGATAAAAAGCAGCGCAAGATCGCTCAGCAGTTGGTGAGCTTATGCCAGATTCTGAATGCTAAGACGGTGGCGGAGTTCGTTCATAATGAGCAGGTGTGCCGTATTGCTGAAGACATGGGGGTCGATTACTTGCAAGGGTATTACTTTGGTCAACCTCAGCGTTTGTTTTGATGGAGCGAGCGTTTCACGTGAAACACTGGTTGGCTCAATAACGAAAATACGATGTAAAAAGGGTGAGCTTATGGCTCACCCTTTTTGTTTTTAGTGTCTGTCTCGTCCCGAAATGTGTTTTTACCTTCCCGCGCGCCTGCTTGGTCTATTTGAGGGCGTGGCCACACTTGTCGGCGTGGAACACTTTTAGATAATGCTGGTAGTAGTCATCAATGAGCTTGGCAGATTCACTTTCACCTAAAGATTTGAGTAACTCAATACCCACTTCACAAGTACACAAGTGGCCACTGTCTTGGTTGCGGCGCAAGGTGTATGAAGATTCGCTGGTAATATCGAGGTGAACTTGCGGAACGGCTTGTAACCACGAGCTCTTGTTAAGCATCTTCTTCGCTTCTTGCCATGTGCCATCCAAGATGATGAATAGCGGCTTACGGCTCTGGGCTTGGGTCATTACAGCTTGCTGGCACTCGACACTTTGATCACTTGGGAATAAAAGAAACGGTTGTCGTGTTTCATCGTCAAGCAGTGCGATGAGCTCCGCTGGTGGTGTTTTCCTTTGCCATACAATGGACTGACACTGATCAAGGGATTGCTGAAGCAGCTTCCCTGTATTGGTATCGCGTGACAGTTCATTCTCATGAGTGAGCAGTACAAGATCGATTTGGCTTGCGACACTAGGTATCAGGTGACAAATACATTGGTGAGTGAAGCTACAACCATGGCAAGCTTGTTGGTTACTCATGTTTACAACTTAACTCCACTTTGTGCGGGTGAGATACCATCAGCAAACAAAACCACGTCGCTGATATCAGCATCATCTGCAACTGGAGCGACACTTGGGTTTAGCGGGTAGCTGACACCAGAGTATGAAAGTGTGTGTTTCGCCGGTGTTGCACCGCCGCCACTGACATTGAAGATCAGATCCTGCCAGCCGTGGTTTTGCGATTTACCTAAGCGTATGTCGCCCTTAACCAGTGTCACTCGGCTATTGAAGCGCCAGTTATCTTGATGGTTTTCGAAAATTAGCAGTGTACAGCCACCAGAACCACACCAATCGAGTTGGGCGAACAGCTCTTCTTTACCGTCGCCGTTGAGGTCGTAGGTTAACCAGCGGTATTTAGTGTCGTCAGGTGAGCTGTTGTTGATCTTAAAGTATTCGCGGATCGCTTGGTCGACTTTTGGATCAAGTTGATCGCTGGAGTTCACCTGCTTTGCGGTTAGATCAACGTTAGTGGTGGTGTTTACTTGTGCTTGCGCACTCTTAGCTTCGAATAGCACCAGACCGCCATTGGCAATCGGATACACCACGTTGCCCACTTTCTCTTTTTCAGCGATTAGCTTGCCATTATCGAGTGTGAAGATGCGCTCGGAGATCAAATATTGTTGCTGGTGGCGAGTCATAACCACTTGTACCTGATTTTGGTTCAGTTGCTGCCAGAAGCCTTGTTCAACAATAGAAGGGTCTCCATTGCTGTATGAATAAGTCGTGATAGCACTGTGGTCATTGTTGAGTTCAAGGTTGATAGAGAACCCTGAGTTTTGCGTTGAGCTAGCGAAGTAGAGTCCGCTCCAGTCCAGCGTTGGATCTTGGTTAGAGACCGTCGCACAGCCATTGTAGTTACTGTCATTGAGGTTAAGCTTGGCATGCCATCCATAGATAGAATCGCTCATGCCGTCGCTACAGCTCTCTTTCGTAAGGTTGAGTTTGCCTTGTGCAGCTTTACCTTCTAATTGGTAGTCACGGCTGCTCGATGTGGTGCGGCTTGATTCAATATCGAGGGTCTGTGGCTGTTCGCCCATCTTGGTGTATTTCAGCTGGTCTTTATCGAAGGTTGCTGACCAGAAGGGTTCATTACCAAATACTCGTGTTGAGCGCAGCGGTTGGACGCAGCGATCTGGGTTCTCTGCGGTTAGGATGTTCACTTGGTCAACCACGAAACGCGCTGTGAAATCTGCGTTATAACCCGTTTGGCTCGGCACGGTTAGGTGACCAATCAGCTCGCCATATAAGGCTTGGTAAGGTCTCGTTGAGAGCCCTTGTGCTTCTAACGCTAACTCTGGAGATAAGTCTAACCAGTATTGTTGTTGGCTACCGCAAGGAGTGAAGGTTCGGCTTTCATGGCCAACCACCACCTGACCACGCATGATGAAGGTTTGCGGTTGAATGCTCAGTGGCTCATCCAAGTTTGCTGGGGGCTGTTCAGGTTGTTGCGGCGTATCAGGTGCCGTAACACAGCCTTGTAGAGCGAACGCGACTAGCCATGTCACTGGGTTTTTCATTACCTTCATGTTATATCTTCCTCGGAGCAACCGTTAATTGGATTTATTATGGCATATTGGTTATTTAAAACAGAACCCGACACCTTCTCTATTCAGACTCTTAGAGTACAAAAAACCTCTTGTTGGGAGGGTGTACGCAACTATCAGGCTCGAAACATGATGCGTGATGACGTCAAGCTTGGCGATCTGGTGATGATATACCACTCATCATGTAAAAAAGTTGGCGTAGCGGGGATCGCTAAAGTAACCAGAGAAGCCTACCCAGACCACTTTCAGTTCGACCCTGAGAGTGATTACTACGATCCTAAGTCTTCACCCGATAACCCACGCTGGATCATGGTGGATGTCGAGTTTGTGCGAGTGACTGAGCGCTTGATTCCTTTGGTTACGCTTAAAGCCATGCCTGAACTCTCCGAAATGCCCTTGGTGAAACGCGGTAATCGCTTATCGATCATGCCGGTTACCGAACAAGAGTGGCAGGCAATCTTAAGCAAAGAAGTGTTAGGTTCTCGATAGCGTTAGAGAGAGCTTTTTACGTAAGGTTCAAAAAAGGCAGCCAGTTGGCTGCCTTTTTATTTATTCAGATCTGTTCAACGAGCGAGATTAGAGCAGATGCTTTTCTAGGTAGTGAGCAACGGCATCGTCTGCGTTACTGCCAATCACTTCATTGTCAGGTAGTGCTTTCATCACTTTCTCATGTGATGTACCCATGATTAGACCTTTACCCGCCATAGCCAGCATTTCAGCGTCGTTCATGCCATCACCAAAGGCAACACAGTTATCCAGAGTCAGGTTTAGTGATTTTGCAACAGCGTCTAGAGCGTGGCCTTTAGAGACTTCAGCTGCCATCACTTCCAGACACCAAGGTGTAGAGAAGGCGATGTTCAGTTTGTCGCCAAAAGCATCTCTTAGCTTTTGTTCAAACGTGACGAGATATTCGTGGTCTTGTTCTGGATGTGTGAAGAAGACTTTCGCGATGCCTTCGCTTGGTGCGTTTTCAGCTTCAAAGCGCTTGTAGCTAAAGCCAGACTCACTGTGGAATTTAGCCAACATTTCATCTTCACGGTCTAGTAACCAATCTTCATTCTGGTACATGTGAATAAAGAGGTTTGGATCTTGGCGCACAATATCAATAACTGGCTGAACGAGTTCCTGAGGTACGTTCTGGCTATACATCAGTTGATCGTTTTGGTCATGCACGCGTGCACCGTTTGAAGTGATCATGTACGCCGGAATACCTGCTATCTGACGAATACCCGCCACATCGACGTGATGGCGACCCGTTGCGAAGATGAAGGTATAACCTTGGTCGTGTAATTTCTTAAGCGTTAGCTTGGTAAAGTCGCTTAGCTGATGGTTGGGAGCCAAAAGCGTACCATCTAAATCAGAAGCAACAATTTTCACGGAATCTTTTAGTGCAGGAATACTCATTTAACCCTCATTGCAAAATGCTTAACCAATATTGACGCTAGCCAGCGCTAGAATCGTTTTAACTACAATATCTCTAGGTAGAAATTGTATGCCAAATTCATGCAAGAAAAGAGGGCAAAGCTCACTTACTTCTCTTCCTCTTTAGCGCTTATTTTCTTGGTAGGTTGCTTAGCCTATTAGCTCTAGGCGAAAAACTGATTGATCGCATCCAGTGTTTGATTGCGATATTCATCCTGCTCAAACAACACCTCATGCCTAGAACCCTCAATCAACTTAAACTGACAATCAGAGTTGGTTTTCTTCAGCTTAGAGATGAACTTTACTTGAGCACTGTTACTGACAATCTTTTCATCCCCAGCTTGAATCAATAGCAGAGGGATCTTGATTTGACGAGTTTGTTGAATTGCTTGCTTGGCGGCCATTAACCCTTGCCACACCCAACGCGTGCTTGGTCCACCCACCTGCAAAGATGGAGACTCGTCATATAAGCGGCGGAACCACTGATAGCGAACCTTACTGTGGCTCAGTAAGTTGTTTTCAAAAGGCTTCGAATAATATGCTTGCTGGCCCGGCGCGTAAGTTGGCTTGGCATAAAAAGCGGTAAGCACTTGTCCAACGATCATCGCGATAGGTTTCAGGTACCACTCGGTATTGATACCAAACATCGGAGCGCACAGAGTCACCTTATCAAACGGGTGGTCTGGATGGGTTTGTAGGTAGCGAGTGGCTATGGTGCTGCCCATTGAGTGTGCGAGCAGGTAGCGATTGGAATACTTACTGAGATCAAAACTGGCAATGACGTCAGACATGTCAGATTCATAATCATCAAACTCATGAATGTGACCAATGTCAGAGTCTGTTACCATACGTTCAGACTGGCCTTGACCTTGGTGGTCAAATGAATAAACGTCATAGCCTTGTTGATAAAAATCATAAAAGATTTCTTGGTATTTTTGGCAGCATTCGATACGGCCATTTGAAATCACAATAGCTTTGCTGTGCTTTTCTGAGGTGAGGCTGCACCAGTACAGTTTCTTTTTACCAGACGATGTTAAAAACCCCTCTTTTCTTTGTTGCCAAAGAGCGTTGATCGGGTGTTTAATCGCATGATCGAACTGAGGTTCTTGAGTGTAAGGGAAGGTGGCTTCGCTGTGGTTTTCCATGGGAAATTACCTGAACTGATGCGTGTGAGAGCTTTATTGCTACTAATGTTGTTAGATTAAAGAACTAGTAAGGAAATGCAAATGGATACTCATGTTTGGCTTGCTTATGTTGTCACAGCGATTTTGTTTAGCTTGGCTCCGGGCTCGGGTACCGTTAACTCAATCAGTAATGGGCTTAGCTATGGCACTAAAAAGTCACTCGCATCAATTGTTGGCTTACAGCTTGGTCTTGCGTTTCACATTATGCTGGTGGGCGCGGGTATCGGTGCACTCGTTGCTAAGTCTGCGTTGGCGTTCACCATCATTAAGTGGGTCGGCGTGGTGTACTTACTTTGGTTAGGTATTCAAAAGTGGCGTGATAGCTCGAGCCTAGTAGCATCTGAAGAAAGCTCTACTCTGTCGAGTGGCAAACTGCTGAGAAACGCTGTGCTTATCAACCTAACTAACCCGAAATCAATCGTGTTTTTGGTGGCTTTGTTTCCTCAGTTTATTGACCCTACACAACCTCAAGCACCTCAGTTATTAGTGCTAGGTGTGACGACAGTATTCATTGATAGCGTTGTTATGTTGGGTTACACCTCATTAGCGTCACAAATGGGACGTTTTATTCGCTCTGATCGCATAATGGGTAAGATAAATAAAATATTTGGTGGTATGTTCATGGGCTGCGGTGCTTTGCTAGCTGCCGCGAAAGCTTAGATTAAGCGACTGAGTTATAGTTAAACCAATCAGAGTTATCAAGAAATGACCGCTACATACGTTGCTCGACAACCTATCTTAAATCGCAAGAGGAATACACTCGGCTATGAGTTGTTATTTCGCGATGGAGAAAAGAATGCGTACCCAGCGCATATTGAGTCTAATCGAGCAACGTATCGTCTGATTGTTGAGAACTTCTTGTCTGTTGGTCTTAACCCTTCTATTCCATCTTCACGCTGCTTTATCAACTTCCCTTATCAAAGTTTGATTCGTCGACTGCCCTTAAGTTTGCCGAAAGATAAGGTGGTGGTAGAGATTCTGGAAACCTGTAAACCAACAGATGAATTGTTGGAAGCGGTTAAAGACCTTTACCAAGCGGGTTACATGATTGCCCTAGATGATTTTACTTCGACCCCAGAATGGGAACGTTTCCTTAAATACACGCATATCGTAAAGCTCGATATTATGCAGATGGGTTTGGATGAAGCGTGTGATTTGGTTAGGGCGCATCAAGGGAAAAAGTTTAGCTTTTTGGCGGAGCGCGTTGAGACCGAACAAGAATTCCAGCAAGCCAAAGAGGCTGGCTTTAAGTTTTTCCAAGGTTACTTTTTCAATAAACCGGAAATCATCAAGAGTAAATACATTAGCCCTGAGCAAGTGATTGCTATGGAGCTGTTTCAAGAAGTGTGTAAGCCCGATGTGGACTTTCAACGGGTGGAGAGCATTGTCGCGAAAGATGTGGCGCTCTCATATAAGCTGCTGCGTTTTGTGAATACTATGTCGCCGCGCCTTGAAGTTACCATCTCTTCTTTTCGTCAGGCTTTGGTATATCTAGGTCAAGAGAAACTGAAAATGTTTGTCTCGTTAGCCGTCGCCTCTTATGTGTCCGATAAAAAGCCTAAAGAGCTGTATGGCTTATCGCTTCAGCGAGCTCAGTTCTGCCAACGTATGTCTCGTTATCAGGCATTTGAAGGGCATGCCGAGCAAGCCTTTATGATTGGTTTGTTCTCGTTGCTTGATGCGCTGCTCGACTTGTCGTTAGAGAATTTAGTTGAGCAACTGCCTTTGTGTAAAAGTATCAAGGTGGCTCTGCTACGTAGAGAAGGGCCATATGGAACCTTGCTGGCCCTTGAAGAGAGCTTTGAACATGCCGATTGGCAGCAGATGGATGAGCACTGTGCTCATTTAGGATTGAGTGTGGAACAGGTTAAAACTGAGCTCACCGAAGCTCGACGCTGGAGTCATAACGTAACCAATCAGCTCTGATTTATCTTCGTTAAACTTTTATGACAATTATAACGCACGCCTTGACGTGCGTTTTTTTATATCTAATATATATGCATATCCATATATGAGTATGTATTTATGCTTCCTCACCAATTTTTTAAATTACTGTCCGATGAAACGCGAGTGCGTTGCTTAATGTTGATAGTTCGCAATGAGTGCTTATCGGTTGGTGAGTTGACTCAGGCATTGCAAGAAAGTCAGCCAAAGGTTTCACGCCATCTTGCGCAGTTGCGTTCAAATGGCATTTTGACTGATGTTCGCCAGGGGCAGTGGGTGTTTTACCGCCTGTCACAAGATTTACCAGGTTGGATGCTAAAGTTAATTGACGACCTTATCGCATCGAACTGTTTGAAAACTGAATACCAGCAAGATATTGAGCGCTTAGAGTCGATGAACTCACGCCCAGTATGTTGCGTTTAAATACATTAAAACTTAATGCCGAAATAGTTGGAGTTGCAGCTAGGCGACAAGTGAACTTATCCCTATGGGCATAGTGGCTCTATGTGATTAGGGAGGCTGGCGATCCGGTAAGTGAACGTAGTCAACAACGCTGCGGCTTCAAATATGAAGGCAATTAACTGAGAGAACAGAAAATGACAGTCAAAGTAGGTATTAATGGTTTTGGTCGTATCGGCCGTCTAGCACTTCGCGCAGCATTCGATTGGGATGAGCTAGAATTTGTTCAAATTAACGATGTTGCTGGCGACACAACAACACTGGCCCACCTTCTAGAATTTGATTCAGTTCAAGGTCGCTTTCACCACGAAGTAACTGCAGAAGGCGATGAGATGATCATTAATGGCCAGCGCATCAAGACCACACAAGAGCGCGACATCGATGCGATCGACTGGTCTGGTTGTGATGTGGTTATCGAAGCGACAGGTGTTCACCGTAAGACCTCTTTCCTAAACAAATACCTAGAGCAGGGCGTGAAACGTGTTGTGGTATCGGCGCCAGTGAAAGAAGAAGGCATCGCAAACATCGTTGTTGGTGTGAATGACAATATCTTCGACCCTGCGGTACACAAAATCGTAACGGCAGCGTCTTGTACAACGAACTGTATCGCGCCAGTGGTTAAGGTGATCAACGAGAAGCTTGGTATCGAGAACGCAGCCTTCACCACTATTCACGATTTAACTAACACGCAAACTATTCTTGATGCGCCGCACAAAGACTTACGCCGCGCACGTGCATGTGGCATGAGTCTTATCCCAACAACGACGGGCAGCGCCAAAGCGATTGTTGAGATCTTCCCTGAGCTAGAAAACCGCATCAACGGCCACGCAGTTCGTGTACCGCTAGCGAACGCTTCTCTGACAGACATCATCTTCGAAGTGAAGCAAGACACCACGGCAGAAGAAGTTAACGCGATGCTGAAAGAAGCGTCTCAGAATGAACTAAAAGGTATTCTTGGCTTTGAAGAGCGTCCACTGGTTTCTATCGATTACAAAGGCGACCAACGCTCAACAATCGTGGATGCACTATCAACGATGTTGGTCGGTAAGCGCATGGTTAAGATCTACGCTTGGTACGACAATGAGATGGGTTACGCAACACGTACCGCTGAGCTTGTTCGTACCGTTGGCCTTGCTTAATAAGAATCTGGAGAAGATATAATGATACATCCAACATGGCAACTAGACCTAGAGCAAGGTGCGCTAGTGCTTACTCCGTGCCCAGGCACAAAAGAAGCAACGCTTGATGCATCACTGGCTCAGCTAAAAGAGCAAGGCGTTGAAGCTATCGTGACAGCACTTGATGACCATGAGCTTGCAAGCAAAGACGTGGCGGCACTTGGTGAAAAAACACGTGCGTTAGGTATGCAATGGTTCCAGATCGAAATTGAAGACGACTGTGCACCGGGTGCTGGTTTTGCTGCGAAGTGGCAAGCAGCTAGCCCTGAGCTACATAACATCGTCGATAACGGCGGCAAGGTTGCAATGCATTGTATGGGCGGCTCTGGTCGCACTGGTTTGTTCGCAGCTCACCTACTGTTAGAAAAAGGCTGGGATTTGAGCAAGGTAGTTCAAGAGGTGCAGGCACTGCGTCCAGGTGCCTTCACTAAACCTATCCAGGTTGAATACATTAATGGCGTAGCGAATAGCTAATAGTCATCAGTGTTAGACAGGGAGCTTTTGGTATCTGGAGTGTTGAACTTATCATGATCCAAAAGCTCTTTTTGTTTAGATTGCAGAGATTGCGTTATGTTTTCAAATCTAAGTAAGAGCGTTCGCCAATACATGTTGGTGACTTTTAACTACTGGAACTTCACCATTACTGATGGTGCACTTCGCATGTTGGTGGTTCTGTATTTTTACGACCTTGGCTACAGTTCGTTAGAAATCGCCTCACTGTTCCTTTTCTATGAATTCTTTGGTGTGGTGACTAACCTAATCGGTGGCTGGTTAGGGGCGCGTCTTGGCCTCAATAAGACCATGAACATTGGGTTAGGCATGCAAGTCGTCGCCTTGGGTATGCTCGCGGTGCCAACGGCAATGCTGACCATTCCTTGGGTCATGGCGGCGCAAGCCTTGTCTGGTATCGCTAAAGACCTCAATAAGATGAGTGCCAAGAGCTCAATTAAGACTCTGGTTCCTGATGAACAACAAGGCGCGCTTTATAAGTGGATTGCGATTCTGACCGGATCTAAGAATGCGCTTAAAGGGGCAGGCTTCTTTATTGGTGGTTTACTGCTTTCAACGATTGGCTTCCAATACGCCGTGCTCGCGATGGCAGCCGTGTTGGCATTGGTCTTCGTTGGCAGTGTGTTGAGCTTAGAAGCGGACATGGGCAAAGCGAAAACCAAGCCTAAGTTCAAACAGATCTTCTCTAAGTCTGAATCCATCAACATCCTATCCGCAGCACGTATGTTCCTGTTTGGCGCTCGTGATGTGTGGTTTGTGATTGCTTTGCCGATTTACCTAGGCAGTGTGTTTGGTTGGGATCACTCATGGGTTGGCGGTTTCTTAGCTGCTTGGACTATCGCTTATGGCTTTGTACAGGGCATAGCGCCGAAGATTACTGGTAAAGCTCAAGGTAAGGTGCCAGATGGCCATGCCGCGCTGTTATGGGCTGGTGCGCTGGCTATAGTGACCGCTGCTATCGCTTATGCGGTACAGATTGGCTGGCAACCCGAGTTAGTTATTATCGGTGGCTTGATGGTGTTTGGTGTCATCTTTGCGGTGAACTCATCACTTCACTCATATTTGATTGTGAGTTATGCGAAAGGCGATGGCGTTTCTCTTGATGTCGGTTTCTACTACATGGCAAACGCGATGGGCCGTTTGATTGGCACGATATTGTCGGGCTTGGTATTCCAAATGGCAGGTTTGTCTGCGTGTCTGTGGGTTTCCTTCGCATTCTTGGCGATAACGACGGTGATCTCTCTGCGTTTACCGAAAGTGCCGCAAATTTCAGCGGCATAAGCTTCAGCCACATGAGCCTCATTTGTGAGAGCTCAAGTCGCAGAAGCTAGAGTCGTATGAGCTAAATTCGCGATAAGTATCTCCTTTAACACTAAGCTGACTTGGTATTTATTCCGGTCAGCTTTTTTATTGCTATAGTAGAATGATTGAATATTAATCAGGCATTTACATGAAGCAGCGAATTCTCTTTTTTGATTTAGCACGATGTGTCGCGGCCGTAGCGGTTATCGCGATTCATGTTTTGGCGCCTTATCGCAATGAGTTGGGCACTATTCCTTTTGGTGAATGGCTTACTGCCATTACGGTAAACGGTTTCAGCCGCTGGGCAGTACCTGTGTTCATTTTGATTACTGGCGCACTGATGCTCAGTGATCAGCGCCCGTTTGACGCCAAATACTACCTCAAGCGTCGTTTGGGCAAGGTACTGATACCTTTCATTGTCTGGTCGCTTTTCTATACCTATCTGTCGGGCTGGTCGGCAATGGGCTTTGATGCCGACGTCAGTTGGGACGTGTTGCTTAATAGCTACCATCATTACACCTATTACCACCTTGGTTTCTTCTATTACTTCATCCCACTCTATTTTGTGATTCCGTTCTTGCAGATCATGGTTAGAAAGTACGGTGATAGATCGGTCTATGCCTTTACGGCGGTATGGTTGTTCACAACATTGCTGTTCTTACTGAAAATCGATGGCCCTTGGAGTCACGAATTGTGGTTGTACACCGGTTACTTACCATTGGGTTACTTGCTGTATAAGATTGTGCCACTTAACAAGATGACCGTTGGCGTGAGTGTGTTACTGGGTGGGCTAGCGTTACTAACCACGGTTTACATGGTGGTTGATGCAAGCTTGGTAGCAGAAGAGTACACGGTAGGGCGCTGGCTATCTTACAAAACGTTGAATACCGTATTAGCCGCGAGCATGGTGTTCATGGTATGCCGTTACTATGGTGAAGGCCTGTCTGAGAAGAGTAACCAAGTGGTTGGCTTTATCAGTAAGCACAGCTTAGGTATTTACCTGCTGCACCCGATTTTCTTGTGGCCGATGAAAGAGTTTGGTTGGTACCAAGGACATCCGGCATGGTTTATTCCATTATGGATTGTGATCAGCGGAGCTGGCGCATTATGGATGAGCTGGTTGGTGTCTAAGTCAGAGAAAACGCGTTGGTTATTGCCTTAGCGGTGATTGCTAAGGCTTTCTGATGGATTGCTTAGGGACGACAGTTGAAGCGGCTGACGTTTAGCGCTTCAACGCAAAGTGTAAGAACTTATCGCCTTGGTAGGTTAAGGTTCCTTTGTCGCCAGGGTTAAGGGCGTGGAAATAGTGGATGCCGACTTGGAATTCTCGCTTCGGACCAACCACACCACGTTGAACATAAATCCAATACTCTTGGTCTTCTTGACCTGGTTCTGCATCAGGAAGGTCGATGGATTGTTTATCTAATACCGTGACGTTCACTTTCTTTTCTGGTGCGTTCTCGCCTTGCATGTGTTTTCGATAGAAACCAATAAATACCCAAGCCGCTAGAGCAGCGAGAGCAAAGATGGCAAAAAAGAGTGAATTAGGCATATAACCTCCATGTAGTCGTGATGGTTATTCTAGTCTTTCAGGCAATAGGGATATGTGTTTAAAGCCGTTATTCGTGAACTGTTGTAAGCCAAGCTGATTATTTTTCGGCAGACATCACATTTAATGGTCAGTTTGGGATAAAGCATTGTTATTTATTGTCTCTTTCTCTCGTAAATAACAGTGATTTTGTATAAGAATAGGGAAATGCTCGACTAGAATTATAGTGTGGAGTGGGAGGGCTAAGATGACCGATATTGAAAAAGTGGTGACAAGAACTCGCAATATAGAGAAATTATTGAGGCTTCAATATCATGCCGAAGGCGAAGGATTGCATGAGCTTGTAACAAGCTGTGAAGAAAGGCTACCGCACGATATGGTGAGCAAGCTGCGCTATATCGCAACGTGTCGTAATAAGGTAGTCAATGAACATGAGGCTAAGTTGGAAGACCAACATAAGTTCATCATGATGTGTAACGACTGTGAGAAGGAGCTGACTCCACGTAGTGGTCGTTTTATCTGGCGAGTTGCGATCTTACTGATGATGGCAATGACTTTAGCTGCCGCAGGTTTCTATTATGCGAACTGGGATGTGCTAACACTGCATCTGTTTTCGAAGTGAAAAAATTGAACAAAAAAAGGGACGCTCATGGCGTCCCTTTTTTTATCTGTAACTTGCTTAGTACATCATCGGTAGTGTCATTAGACCTACAACTACCGCGATCATTACAAGTCCTTGTCTTTGCGAAGATGAAATCATAACACTACTCCTAAATTTGGTTGTCTCTCGCTATGTTTTAAAGAATAGCACTACTTATGGCCTTAGATCAAGAATTACTTTCGAAAGCTTTAAAAGTAGTAGAAAACTATGAGTTTTTGGCTTGTTTGGTAGTGTTTAACTGTGTTTTATGGTGTGTTCTTAATTTGTTCGTTGTGATTTATGTTTGTTCTGATTTGATTTAACTTGTTGTTTTGTAATGGTTGTTTTGTGTAATTTATATTGTTAAAGGTTGTTAAACTGTATTAATAGAGGTTGGTGGTGGCTAGGTTGGTTTTGGTTGGTTTTTTAAGTTTTCGGCTTGGTTTTTGTGGCGATTTTTACCGGAGGCTTGAAATAACCTGACAAAACTGGGCATTAAAAAAGAAAACTGGCTACTTTACAAGTCTAGGCTTGGTTGGCGTTTTTATTTTCCTATTAATCTTGAGTTTGTTTATTTAAGTTATTGTTATTATTTACTTTAAATGTGGTTATTTTAATTTTTTAAGTGTGGTATTTGACGGAATTAGGCCGGTTTTGGTGGGGTCGATAGGTTAGAATTGGCCAAAATTCAAGTATGGCGACTCTAATGCCAGTTTGAATGGGTTTTATGATGATTCGTTCTAGTTTTAAACGAATGGCCATTGTCATGGTGGTAATTGTTACGACTTCAATCTAAAGAGACTCTTTTTAGTGGAAGCGTAATCAAGATCCAATTTTGAGGGGCTGAGGCTTTACATCAACACTCGTGTGCCTAGACTGGCGACGATTTAAAGCAATAGGGCAAGTGGTATGTGGAGTTGGTTAGCGGTTTCCTTATCTGGTATCGGAGCAATAGCAGGAACGAAACATGGACATATCGGTCAGGCCTTATCGTATAAGGTATTTACCTTTGTATTATTAGCGACAATTGCTTTAACTCAGTCGGTTGTGGCTGACTTTACCTATTGGATAGTTGCGGGGTTGGCTATCTCTGCGATCGCAGATGTGCTTCATACTCTCACTCAAAAACGCCCTCTGCATTTTGTCTGCTTCTTATTGGCTCAACTCTGTTACAGCAAAGCTTTTTGGTTACAGCTATCAGGTGAAATGGTTTGGTGGTTGTTCGCGCTGTTATTGGCAGCTTGCGTTGTTGCTTTCTTTTTACTGCTGCCACGCTTAGACAAACTCGTTTTTCCCGTGGTCATCATGGGCATTGTGCTTATTCAGTTAGCATGGGCTTCTGGTGAGGTTTGGCTGCTGGATCCTCAGTTATCACACGCGGTCGGTTTTGCTGGCTGTAGCGTGCTGCTCCTTTCGGCCTTAGCTTATGCGCTAAACAGTTACCGCAGCCCAATCAAGGGCGCTTACTTTTGGGTAACGGGCAGTTACTTTCTCGCACACGCATTCATCGTCGCATCGATTACTATTTAGGGTAGAGCTCTCTCAAGCCTGAGCTACATCAAAACGGCGTTGCTAAAACTCGGTACTCTACGTGTAATTCATTAAACATGAGATTGAGTTATGACGACTGAAATTCACGCACACAACGTTTTAAACCTGCTTAGTGAAAAGCCACTGACTCGCGAAGAGCTAACATTAGCGCTTGCTCAAACCTATGGCGAAGAAGCTCGCTTCTATACTTGTAAGCTCAATGGTCTGGATTTAGATAGCCTGTTGAAGTTTTTCTTGAAGATGGAAAAGGTTGTCGTTGTCGATGATAAGCTTTGCACTAACCGCGAACGTGTGTGTAATCACTAATTCTTAGTGGCTTGTTTTATTCGTGAATAAAGAGTGGGTGCATGTTTCGGCTCCACTCTTTTCATTACCTTTCAATCTGCTTTCGCTAATTTGCCTTCTTATAGCATCCCCTTTTAAAAGCATCAGTTAACCCGCTTATCACTGCGTTCGAAAATCAATGTTGAGGCTGCTATACTCCGCGCACTTACGCTTTTCGAGACAAACTTATGGAAATCTTATCTGCAGCAACCATGCTGTTTCTTATCATGGACCCGCTTGGCAACTTGCCAATCGTGCTCTCTATCCTTAAGCATATTGACCCGAAGCGTCGCCGTATTGTTCTGATTCGTGAGCTGATGTTCGCACTGGTTATCTTGCTGCTGTTCTTATTTGCGGGTCAAAGCATCATGAACTTCCTGCACGTACAGCCTGAAACCTTGAGTATTTCTGGCGGTATCATTCTATTTATCATCGCGATTAAGATGATTTTCCCAAGCGCAGGCAGCATTACTGGCCTTGCGGCGGGTGAAGAGCCGTTTATTGTGCCGATGGCGATTCCTATGATTGCAGGTCCGTCAGTGATTGCTGCACTGATTCTGCTGTCGACCCAGCATCCAGACAACATGTTAGAGCTTTCAGCGGCTGTGATGCTGGCTTGGGGCGCTACCTTCTTCATTCTGATGTTTAATGGCTTCTTCCTACGAGTACTAGGTGAGAGAGGGCTTAAAGCCATCGAGCGCTTGATGGGCTTGTTACTTGTGATGCTATCGACTCAAATGTTCTTGGATGGCGTGAAGGGCTACATGGGCTAGTGTTGCTACCATTACTCAATAAAAAAACGCCGCTCTACTGAGCGGCGTTTTTGTATCTGTTTCTTCGGTTTTTATTTCGATTACATCATGTGCTTACGACGGATATCGAGTAGGGCAAAGACTCCGAAAATCAATATTGACCACTTCTCCCAACGTGACATCTCGATCTTGTCGCCGAAAGCACCGATGAAAATCAGCATCTGCAGGCCGTGCATGAAGAACAAGAATGCTGTCATGATATAAAGCGCAATCGCAGCATTACCCGGGAACGGGTAGAAAATATTTACGATCAAGATAAACCAAACAAAGGCGATGGCTGCTTTTGCTAGTGGAAGCAAGAACTTCATTCAATAACTCCTATTCTTCAGTAATTCGATTGAACAGTCGGTAGCTTGACTGTCCGGTGGTCTTATCGCGATGCAATTCCCAGTTCTCTGGCATAGCTTCGAGTTTCAGTTCTTTCTCTGTCTCGACGTAAATGATGGCATTGTCTGCAAGCCAACCGTTACTCTCAAGCAGTTGTACTGTTTCTGCCAGTAAGCCTTTGCGAAATGGTGGATCAAGGAAAACCATATCGTAAGGAGTGCCTGGTTTCTTAAGGAAAGAGATAGCATCAGTATTCACGACATTAATGTTGTCTGCCTTGAGCTCTTTCGCGTTATCAGAAAGCTGTTTAGCCGCCTTTTGATTCATTTCGAGCAGTGTCACCATTTTGGCTTGGCGAGAAGCTGCTTCAAAACCTAGACCGCCAGAACCGGCAAATACATCCAAGCAAGTTGAATGTGGGATATCTTGAGCCACCCAGTTAAAGAGTGTTTCTTTTACTCGGTCAATGGTTGGACGTAATCCTTCTAAATCATGAACAGGCAGCTTTCTACCTCTCCATGAGCCACTAATAATTCGAACAAAGCCTCCGGATGGCTTTTTTTGTGATGTGTTTTGCTGGCGACGTCTTACCATAGATTTTTTGACCGCTAATAAAGTGATACTATACCGAGCCCAATTTAAGTGGGTTCGTGTATTAAATAAATTTGCAATGACAAAGTGTATCAAGCTAAAAGCAAACTTATCACTGCTTTGTCATTTTTCTTTACTATTCGTTTGTACAAGCTTGTATTGTATAACAATAGCAAAGAGTCGACGTGTATTAAGTCAATACAGCTAATTAGTAGATCTAGGAAACTCCTCTGATGACGGAAAAAAAGAAGCGCGGATTATTATCGTGGCTTGGTTTTGGTGAAGAAGAACAAAGCCCAAAAACTCAGAATGAAGCGAACGTAGAAAGCGTTGAAGATCAAACTGAAGTTGAATCACAAGTTGAGGCTGAACAGGTCGCGCCTGAAGCTGAACAAGTTAAGCCAACTGAATCTGAGCAAGCGCTTGAAGAAGCTCAACAAGAGCAGCAACCTGTCGCAGCAGAAGCAGAAGCAGAAGCAGAAGCAGAAGCAGAGGCAGAAGCAGAGGCAGAAGCAGAAGCAGAAGCAGAACAGGAAGAAGTGGCAGTTCCTCAAGCTAAGGTTGAAGAAGTACAAGAGAAGCCGACAGAAAGCTTCTTTGCTCGTCTTAAGCGCAGCCTAAGCCGCACTAAAGCAAACATCGGTGCTGGTTTCTTTGGTCTGTTCAAAGGCAAGCAAATCGATGAAGACCTGTTTGAAGAGCTAGAAGAGCAACTTCTGATTGCTGACGTGGGTATGAATACCACGGTTAAAATCATTGAAAACCTGACAGAAAAAGCATCTCGCAATGACCTAAAAGACGGTGAAGCGCTTTATGGTCTGCTCAAAGAAGAGATGGCAGACATCTTAAGCCAAGTGGAACAGCCACTGGTTGTTGATACCACTAAAACACCTTACGTTATCTTAATGGTGGGTGTGAACGGTGTAGGTAAGACAACTACGATCGGTAAGCTGGCGAAACAATTCCAAAATGAAGGCAAGAAAGTGATGCTAGCAGCGGGTGATACCTTCCGTGCTGCAGCCGTTGAACAGCTTCAGGTTTGGGGTCAGCGTAACGATGTGCCAGTTATCGCTCAACACACTGGTGCGGACAGTGCGTCTGTTATCTACGATGCGATTGAAGCAGCGAAGGCTCGTGGTGTTGATGTTGTGATTGCTGATACAGCCGGTCGTTTGCAGAACAAGAGCAACCTGATGGAAGAGCTACGCAAGATCGTTCGTGTAATGAAGAAGATTGATGACTCTGCGCCACACGAAATCATGCTAACGCTCGATGCAGGTACAGGTCAGAACGCTATCAGCCAAGCGAAGTTGTTCAGTGAAGTGGCTCCAGTTACGGGTATTACACTGACTAAGCTAGATGGTACGGCGAAAGGTGGTGTAATTTTCTCAATTGCTGACCAGTTCCAGATTCCAATCCGCTACATTGGTGTGGGTGAAGGTATTGATGACCTGCGTCCATTTGAATCTAAAGACTTCATTGAAGCACTATTTAGCCGCGAAGAGTAACGCGAGTAGCAAAGTGGTTTATCCTTAATCTGCTACCGTTTTTAAATTTGATATTAGTGATCGTAAGAGGAATTTTCGGTGATCAAATTTCAGCAAGTGAGTAAAGCCTACCGAGGTGGAAGACAAGCGCTCCAAAAAGTGGACTTTCACCTGAAACGTGGAGAGATGGCTTTTTTGGGTGGGCACTCTGGGGCTGGTAAAAGTACCTTGCTGAAGTTGATCTGCGCGATAGAGCGTCCAACTGATGGACGTGTCTGGTTCAACGATCACGATATCACTCGTATCCCAGCCAAAGACATTCCTTTCTTACGCCGTAATATTGGGATTGTTTTTCAAGACCATCGCCTGCTGATGGACCGTTCGATTTTCGATAACGTCGCTCTGCCTATGCGTATTGAATCTATTTCTGAAAACGAAATAAAACGCCGAGTCAGTGCTGCGTTGGATAAAACCGGTTTATTAGATAAAGCCCGTTGTTTGCCAAGCCAACTTTCTGGTGGTGAACAACAACGCGTGGGTATTGCTCGCGCCGTGGTTAACCGTCCAACTCTGCTTTTAGCCGATGAGCCTACCGGTAATCTAGACCCTGAATTATCTAACCGTGTGTTGCGATTATTTGAAGAATTCAACCGCGCAGGTGTGACGATCATCCTAGCGACGCACGATATCGGGTTAGTGAACACTCGCCCTCAGTACCGCCATCTTGAATTAAACCAAGGATTTTTGAGTGAGGTTGAAGACTATGGCCGCGAATAAGCGCATCAAAAAACCTCAATCTAATCGAGCAGCAAGCCGCGCTTCAAGCGACGGCTTCTTTGTTGTTCACTGGAAACAAGCCAAGTCATCGTTCTCGCAAATGTGGCAGCGTCCGTTAGGCAACTTGCTGACCCTTGCGGTGATCTCTATGGCGTTGGCGATGCCTGCTTGTTTGTACCTATTGGGTAAAAATGTGGGTGAAGTAGCGCAAGATGTCACTAGCCCGTCACAAATAAGTGCTTATGTAGAGGATGGTATTCCTGAGCCACGAGTAATGGTGCTTAAGGATGAAATCGAAAGTTGGGATCAAGTTGAGCTGGTGGAGTACATTTCTCCGCAGCAAGGGCTTGCAGACCTCAGCCAGTATTCTGGTTTTGAAGACGCCCTAACCATTCTCGACGATTATTCACTGCCAGGTGTGCTGGTGATTACGCCAAGCGTACACAGCGATCCCTTAATTAAAGAGCTGGCAGGCACAGTTAAACAACAAGAATTAGTGACCGATGTTCGCCTAGACGAAGATTGGTTAGCGCGATTAGATGCGATCAAAGCATTAGCGGCTGTCATCGTGATTACCTTAACGGTATTGATGCTGGGCGCGGTATTTCTGATCATCGGCAATACACTACGATTTAATGTGTTGGCGCATAAAGAAGAGATTCAAACCATGAAGCTGATTGGTGCGACCGACAGCTACATTCTTCGACCATACCTTTATGCTGGGATGTGGTTTGGCGTTTTAGGTTCGATTAGCGCTTGGGTAATGACGGCATTGATTACCGTATTGCTGAACAGCGCGGTGGATGACTTGGCTCAGCTATACGACAGCCACTTCCGTTTAATTGGCCTGAGTTGGGATGAATCTTTACTGCTTTTGATCGTCGGAACTCTGCTTGGTAGTGTGGCTGCAAAGCTTTCTGCACAGCGTCACCTAAAAGAAATTGAACCAGTTTAGGTGAATAGAGTCATATTTAGACGAAAAATAGGCACTTCTTAACCAGTTTTTGCCTTGTATAGACGAATTGATTATGCATAATTACTTCCCCCTCCTTGAAACCTGTTCATTTTAGGTTCAAGATTGTAGGGTTTTAATAGATGTATTACTCCAGATCAGAGATTGATGAGGAACCGAATGGCAAACCAAGCGTATCAAATGGCTTTAGTCACACAAGATAGTTTAGATAGCTATATCCGCTCAGCGAACAGCTACCCTATGCTGACTCCTGAAGAGGAACGTGGACTTGCAGAGCGATTACATTACAAAGGTGAGATCGACGCTGCGAAAGGCTTGATCCTTTCCCACCTAAGATTCGTGGTGCACGTTGCAAGAGGCTACTCTGGCTACGGGCTACCAATGGCTGATCTCGTCCAAGAAGGTAACATCGGCTTGATGAAGGCTGTTAAGCGCTTCAATCCAGAAGTTGGTGTTCGTCTCGTCTCGTTTGCTGTTCACTGGATCAAAGCTGAAATCCATGAATACGTTCTACGTAACTGGCGTATCGTTAAAATTGCGACCACTAAGGCACAGCGTAAACTGTTCTTTAACCTTCGTAAGTCTAAAAAGCGTTTGGGTTGGTTCAATAACGGTGAAGTTGAGACGGTTGCTCGTGAACTGGGTGTTGAGCCTTCAGAAGTTCGTGAGATGGAATCTCGCTTAGCAGCACAAGATGCGACGTTTGAAGCGCCTATGGACGATGACGATGGCGGTTCTGCTTACACTGCTCCAGTTTACTACCTAGAAGACAAGGCGTCAGACGTTGCTGAGACGGTTGAAGCGGCTAACTGGGAGTCACACACCAATAATCGCCTAGGGCTAGCACTAGCAAGCTTAGACGAGCGTAGCCAACACATTGTTCGCTCACGTTGGTTAGACGACAACAAGGCAACCCTGCAAGACTTAGCGGATACCTACAGTATCTCAGCTGAGCGTGTTCGCCAGTTAGAAAAGAATGCGATGAAGAAATTGAAACAAGCCGTTGGTGATTTCTATTAGCTTCTACTTTCTAGTAGAGCTAACAAATAGCTGAATTTTGAAAAGGCCGAGATCGAGAGATCTCGGCCTTTTTGTTTTGGATCGATTTCTCAACTTTTGCGATCGAAATTTGCAAAATGATTTTGTGGATAACTCTGTGAGAAGTTTATTCGTCAGCTATCTAAAAGCAGTGTGTAGTAAGGCTTTGACGGGGTTTTTCGAGTGGGGATATGTTTCAGTTAACCCACAGTTAGATCAGGATCATTACTACATGTTGTGGATCTATTTTTGAAAAGACACTTTATTCACGCAATTCACAGATTTATCCACAAATGGTGTAAAAGTGATCGCTGGTGGATAACCTTATTAAGTGGATGTGAATGTTAGCCTTGGGATAGGTTACAATGGCAGCAAAGTAAATCAGTATAAAAAGAGAAAGTCATGGACCAGTTTAAACATATCGATGTTAAAGGCGCTCAAGCCCTCATCGAACAAGGCGAAGCTCGACTTGTCGATATACGTGACCCGCAGTCTTTTGCGGTTGCCCACCCAAAAACAGCCTACCACCTGACTAACGATACGATGGTGTCATTCATGGATGAGGTTGAGTTCGAACAACCTATCTTAGTGATGTGCTACCACGGCATCAGTAGCCAAGGTGCGGCACAATATTTAGTGAACCAAGGCTTTGAAGAGGTATATAGTGTTGATGGTGGTTTCGAAGCTTGGCATCGTGCTGAACTTCCAGTGATCGCAGGTTAATGACTTTCATCACCTGAACCGCCTCAAGCATCCCTCATAGAATGAATAGGAAGTAACAATGATTAGATTGATGGTGTTAGACAATCCACGTCTTGCTCAAGCATTTATTGATTATATGGCCTCTCGTCAGATCCCTATTCAGATGTCTCCAGAGGGAGAAGGGCGTTTTGCTCTTTGGCTTCTTGATGGCCAATTTCAGGTTGAAACCGAAGCTGAGCTGAATCGTTTTCTGGCTGAGCCCAATCATAAGCGCTATCAAGCTGCATCTTGGGACATGGCAGAGACCAGAAAGAGCAACTTCCATTACCACACGCCAAGCTTCATGGGCATGATCAAAGCCAAAGCAGGCCCTGTGACACTAAGCCTGATGTTGGTGTGTGTGGTGATTTTTGCGCTGCAACAGATCGGTTTTGGCCAAGCTATTTTCAATGCCCTACATTTCCCAGCGGTGGATGGACAGCAATGGCAGCTGTGGCGTTGGTTGAGTCATGCCGTTCTACATTTCTCTGTTATGCACATCGCATTTAATATTTTGTGGTGGTGGCAGCTAGGTGGAGACATTGAGAAGAAACTTGGCAGCCTCAAGCTACTTCAGATCTTTGCTGTCTCTTCTGCGCTTTCAGGTGCTGGGCAGTATTGGGTTGAAGGGGCGAACTTCGGTGGTTTGTCTGGTGTTGTGTATGCCTTGGTTGGTTACTTATGGGTGGTTGGTGCGAAGGCGCCACAACTTGGTTTAGGTATCCCAAGACAGATTGTCGGCTTTATGTTGGTGTGGTTGGTGCTTGGGTACATGCAGCCATTTATGGCTATCGCCAATACGGCGCATTTAGCTGGTCTAGCCGCTGGTGTGATTATTGGCTTTATCGATGCGATGAAAGCACCAAGCTCGGCAAGAAGCTAATTCATATCTTCTAATGAGTAGCCAAACGATAGAGACAAAAAAAGCGGCCAGATGAGCCGCTTTTTTATTGGGATTCGTTTTACATCATTACTGATAAAGGTATTTGGTAAACAGTAAGTCAGCAATCAGGGTTTTACCTGTCTCTGGAAGCAAAATCTTGTTGAGGTGTTCAACTAAGGATTTTCTTAAGTCTTCACGGCCAGATAGAGATTTAATGGTTTCTTCGTTTTGTTTGCCAAGCAATTCAATCACCGCATCGCGAATCAGTGGTTGGTGATGCTCAATAGCGGCCAAGTCGCTACTATTTGCCACCATGATGTCGAGGCGAACCTGAATGTAGCCCAGTTTTTTACCTTTAGTGTAAAAATTGGTGGTCAGGTCTGGCTCTAGCGTGAAGTAGGCGAGTTTAGCTGCCGACTCCTCTTCCGCGAAACTTGATGCTGAAAAGAGTAGGGTAATCGCAAGAAATATTTGGGCTACATAACGTTTGTGCATATTTGTGACTTTTCTTTAGTTTATTCGCGATATTCGAAACGCATTAGTCTTGTTACAATGAGCGGTCTAAATCTAAATACGTTTACAATTCGAAGAACGCTTTAATTTTGTTCGAAAGTTGAAGCTTTATTGTACGTGTAAAGTCACCTATTGAATACTAGTATGAATCAGCCAATATCGCTGTATCTTAATTCGTTAATGAATGTAGATTGGCAAAGTACAGAAACATTTGATTTTCCTAATGAAACCACCAAAGAGTGGCTGATGGAGCAAGGTTCTCTTTCCCGCAAGTTGGGGAAGTGCTGTCAGCACCTGTCTGTTGAGTTGCTTCATAATCAAGTTGTAGAACGCTCAATGCTGCAACAAGACGAGGAACATCTTTTATCATCGTTTGATTGCTTACTGCGTAAAGTGATTTTAAAGGGTGATGACGAACCGTGGGTGTTAGGTCGAACCTTGATTCCCCGAGTCACATTAGAAGATCATCAGCACTCAGACCTTTCTCAACAAGGTAATGTCCCGCTTGGATTGACCGTTTTTAGTGCTGAGAACGTGGAGCGAGATGCGCTGCAAGTTGGTTGGGTTATCGCAGGCGATGAGCGATTACTCGCGCGTCGTTCTCGATTATGGATGAACCATAAACCGATGCTTGTGGCAGAACTGTTTTTACCAACATCACCCATTTACTCTAAGGAGAGTGTGTAAATGCTTGCCACCAAAGCGAAGGCGTATTGGCAATTAACGCGAATGAATCGCCCGATTGGTACCCTATTACTCCTTTGGCCGACCTTGTGGTCACTGATTATCGCCGCACAAGGTATGCCTGATTTTGATGTCTTGGTTGTTTTTGTACTCGGCGTGGTGTTGATGCGTTCAGCTGGCTGTGTGATCAATGACTTTGCGGACCGTAAAGTAGATGGTCATGTTAAACGTACCAAGCAGCGTCCACTGCCGTCTGGTTTGGTTTCCAGTAAGGAAGCGATTCTGCTCTTTTTAGTGCTAGCCGTAGTTTCATTCTTGCTGGTACTCACCATGAATCCACTGACCATTAAGCTCTCATTTATTGGTGTGGGTCTGGCGTTCATTTACCCTTTCATGAAGCGTTTTACGCATCTTCCACAGTTGTTTCTTGGCTTAGCGTTTAGTTGGGCGATACCAATGGCTTGGGCGGCACAAACCAATGAACTGCCAAGCATTGTGTGGTTTGTCTTCGTGATTAACGCGTTGTGGACGATTGCTTACGACACGCAATATGCGATGGTTGACCGAGATGATGACTTGAAGATTGGTATTAAATCGACGGCTATTTTATTTGGTCGCTTCGATAAACTGATTGTTGGCTCTTTGCAACTCGTCACCCTAGCGATGCTGATTGCGTTAGGCATGCATTACCAACTAGGAGATACCTTCTATTGGGCACTGTTGGTAGCGGGAAGCTTATTTGTGTATCAACAACACCTGATGCGCCACCGTGATCGAGACCTATGCTTCCAAGCCTTTCTAAACAACAACTATGTTGGAATGGCAGTGACAGCGGGCTTGTTCATTACCTTCTGGTAAGCATCCGCTTTTCGAGTTAACGAACGCTAAAGAAAAAGGCACCCATTGGGTGCCTTTTTTGATCGTGTTCGGTCTCGCTATTCAAGAGATTCTAAGCTGATGATTACTCCGCTTGGTGGATACTCTCTTGAATCGTCAAACGTACTTCAGGGTAAAGCATTGAGTAGAGAAGCTTAGCGAATTGCTGAGTCTTGTCTAAATCACAGTTACCATCGTTATCCAGATATTGCTGTTGTTTCAGAGTTGCGAACATCGACGCAAACACGCCTTTATCGAAGAACTCTGGTGCATTGATGCCTTGCAGACGACCAAGTCGCTGTGCAATGTCTTGGCTCTTCTGTTCAAGATCGGATTTATCCAGATCAGGGTTCTCTGCTAACAGGTTCAAAGCAATAGAGTAGCGTTGTAGCGTTTCTGAAATCGTACGACCTAACAGCATCAGTGCTTGGCTGTTTGATTGGTTGATGGTGACTTCATTATCAGAAACCACAAGCATACCTTGGTTAACCAGCTCTTCAATGATGTTAGAAACCACGCCTTCAAGCTTGTCTTCGTCGTAGCTTAGGAACAGCTCTTTCTTCAAGAACGGGTAGATAGCAGCAACGTTCTCTTGGATCGCGTCAATTGATAAACCGCGTTGACGAATAGTCATCTGTGCAATTAACGATGGCAGAGCAAACAAGTGAATGATGTTGTTTCGGTAGTAGGTCATCAGAATTGACTGGTGACGGTCTAGCGAAATGATGTCGCCCATTGAGTCTGATTCAATCAAGAACTTGTTCAGTGATTCAGCATGTTTTACTAAATCTTCAGCGCTGTCTTTTGGCACAGTGAACGTTGCCGAATATGGAACATTCTTAAGCAGAGACAGGTAGCAATTAATCTGAGAAACCAAAGAGTCACGAGACAATGCGCGCTGTCTTGAAGCCAATAGTGCCGTTGCACAAAGGGTCAGGGCATTGGTCGCTGCCGCATCGTTAATGTGCGTCATCATTTTGGTCGCCAAGTCATTAACCACCGGGTTCATCCATTGTGGTTTGCTAGTGCCCATTGGGTCGATGTCTTTGGTCCACTCAGGTGAGTGTTCATTCAGGTATTGGTTCAGTTGAATTGGCTCACCGAAGTTCACGTAGCCTTTACCAAAGTTACGCAGCTTACGAATGGTACGAATCACTAAGCTCGCGTTTTCTTTCTCTTTACGCTTACCACGAAGTTCTTTTGCGTAAGTCGCCACTTCCATCACGTGCTCGTAGCCGATGTACACAGGAACCAAAGTCACCGGGCGATTCATGCCGCGCAGCATCGCTTGAATAGTCATCGCCAACATGCCGGTCTTCGCTTGCAATAAACGACCTGTACGAGAACGACCACCTTCACTGAAGTACTCTACTGAGTAACCTTTAGCGAACAACTCCGCTAGGTATTCACGGAAAATCGTCGAGTACAGCTTGTTGCCTTTGAAGCTACGACGAATAAAGAACGCACCACCATGACGGAAAATAGGACCGGCAGGGAAGAAGTTCAGGTTGATACCCGCAGCGATGTGCGGAGGCACCATGCCTTCGTGGTAAAGCACATAAGAAAGCAGTAAGTAGTCCATGTGGCTACGGTGACAAGGCACGTAAACAATCTCGTGACCATCTTGAGCCAACTTACGAACCGTTGAAGCGTTGCTGATATGCAGGCCTTGGTACAACTTATTCCACAGCCAACCAAGAATCTTTTCACCACGCTTGATCAGCGAGTAAGAGAAGTTCGCAGCAATCTCGTCCATGATGTCTTGAGCTTCTTTGCTCGCTTTCTCGATCGAGATGTTCTTTGCTTGTGCTTCGTCTTCAATCGCTTTTTTGATCGCTTCTGATTTTAACAGGCGATCAAACAGAGCTTGGCGGCTTGGCAGGTTAGGGCCTGATGCTGCAAGCTTTTGGCGAGAGAAGTGAATACGTGCCACGCGCGCCAGTTTGTGCGCGATGGTGCTGTCGGTGCCGTGTGAGTTGGCCATGTAACGCAGAGAAACCACAGGACTAAAGCGAACCAAGCAGTCACGACCGGCTAGCAATACCGCTTTTGATTTCTCTAAGCCGTTCATTGCCTGTAGGTAAGGCTTCTGGTTATTCTCTTTACCAGGTTTGCGCCCCCACAAAACGGTAGCAGGGATAACTTGAACATCGAGTTCAGAGTCGTCGGCGTGCAGTGAAAGCAATTCAGAGAACACTTCAATTGAAGAGCTTGGTACATAATCATCGTCTTGCAGCAGAGTTTTGCGAGAAGAGATGAAAACGTAGCGTTGCAGTGATTTGCCGTTGATTTCAAGCTTGCTCAACGGATCAGGTAGGCCTAATTCAAGTGCATGTTTTTGCAATGTAAGAATGTCGACACTTGAGCGAAACGGTAAGGCGTATACAATCGGTTTGCTCAAATCAATGTTCAAATCCTCAACAGGGTTTGAAGGAATTGATGTGCCCTTTACCAATACGGATAAAGGTAGCTTCATTAATGAACGTGAAAAAGATTGTCCAGAAGACATATAGGTTCACTGCCTCAATAGTTATTTCAATGTGCTGAAGCGTATCTCTATTTCTCTGATAAAAAGGATAAATCCTATGAGTGAAATAGGGATAAGCCTAGGCGTAAATTTAATCGATGCAAGAATACCAGAAACTGGTCTAACCTTTTAATGGAAATAGTCATATTGCCGTTAAGTTTGTGGAAAATCATTCATCGACTGATTGAGTATAGGGTTAAAAATGACCAAAAAATCAAACACCGGATTCAAACGCATCATCAAAGCAGCAGGCTTTTCATGGCAAGGCATTACGAGTTCGTTTAAAAATGAGGCTGCATTTCGACAGGAAGTGTTCATGGCGGTCGTGCTTATTCCGTTGGCATTTTACCTAGATGTAAGCCAAGTTGAACGAATCTTAATGATCTCATCGGTGGTATTGGTGATGGTTGTCGAGCTAATCAATACCGCGATTGAAGCGGTTGTCGACCGAATCGGCAGTGAACATCATGAGCTTTCTGGGATGGCTAAAGATGTCGGTTCGGCAGCAGTTTTCATCTGTTTGGCACTCGCAGGTTATGTGTGGCTAGAGATCCTGTTTTTGTAATTTGCTAAAAATGAACTAAAAACAACCAATTGCTTTGCTTTTGTTCAGTTACTGGATATACTCACAGTCAACTGTATAAAAAGACAGGTGAATCATGAAGCCGTTAACGCCCCGCCAGCAACAAGTCTTTGACCTTATCAAAGGTAAGATCGAAGATTCCGGTATGCCACCGACACGTGCAGAAATCGCGCGTGAACTAGGCTTCCGTTCTGCTAATGCTGCAGAAGAACATTTGAAAGCTCTTGCTCGTAAAGAAGCGATTGAGATTATCCCGGGTGCGTCTCGCGGTATTCGTATTTTGCTTGAAGATGCAGCAAACGAAGAGCAAGGTTTACCATTAATCGGTCAGGTTGCCGCTGGTGAGCCTATCTTGGCTCAAGAGCATGTAGAAATGCATTACCAAGTTGATCCAGGCATGTTTAAACCACAAGCTGACTTCTTACTTCGTGTAAATGGCGAAAGTATGAAAGACATCGGTATTATGGATGGTGATTTATTAGCTGTTCATAAAACACAAGATGTACGCGATGGTCAGGTTGTAGTGGCTCGTGTCGATGATGATGTAACGGTAAAACGCCTAGAACGTAAAGGTTCAACGGTTCTGTTACATGCTGAAAATGAAGAGTTTTCTCCAATCCATGTCGATCTAGAATCTCAACACTTGTCTATTGAAGGGCTTGCGGTTGGTATTATTCGCAACACCGACTGGATGTAGTCAGTACAAATAGCTTATTGATATTTATTCTCAATAACTTGTCATTGTAATTGATATTCATTATCATCTTCTTTGTCGAGATACAAGGAAGATGATGATGCCAAACCCAACCAAACCTCAAATGAAGCCGCTTACTCGTAAGCCGCGCTCCTCTGTTCAAAAGGCTTCTTCTGAACAAGGGTCTGTACATCAAGAATTCCAAGTTCCGACCAACCTCGTTCAACATCTTTGGTTTCGTAGTCGTGAAAGCCTAGCCGATGATGGTCTCGTTTATGACCCCATCGCAGCTCAAGCCTGCAAGCGTTGCCAGCTCGCACCTGAATGTCTTACTGGCGAGCTAGACCAACAACAACTTCTCTACGCAACACTGACTCAACTTTGTGACTCTCAAGTTCAGCAATTTCTATCTCACAACCCAGATGCTTGGATCATCAATGTTGGAGCAGGGCTCGATACCCGCTTCTACCGTTTAGATAATGGACGCTGCCATTGGGTTGAGCTAGATGTCACGGAAAACCTTGTGTGGCGCCAACGTCTGTTCCACAAAAATGAACGCTATCGTTTGGAGTGTGGTTCTGTCGATGGCCTGACTTGGTTGGATGAACTCAATATTCCAGAACAAGCCTCGGTGATGGTGGTGTGTGAACATGCTCTGCTGGATTGCAATGAACAGCAGACGGCGAACTTCATTCAGTCTTTGAGTCGCTACTTTACTCATGCACATGCGTGTTTAGTCTTAGCTGGAGATAAAAGCTCAAGTACGTTGGGGCAAAAACTTGGTTCAGGAAAGTATGCGCATGGCCTATCTTCTCCAATAGACAGTGTTCTCAATTGGTTGCCATGGGCACAATGGGTAAAAGCGTTTTCTCCACTAGACCAAAAATGCAACCGTTGGAAATTGTGGCAGCGACTTCTTTGTAAGATCTCTCAGGTCAAAAAGCGTTTAACGCCGCAGTTAGTGCTCGTTAAGTGGTAATCCTAGGTGTTTTGTATTTCGAGTAACTGAGTACATAGCCGGTATAAGTAAAATTCCACAACATAGTGAAAGCCCACCCACTAGGTTAAACTATCGCCTCTAATCTAAGAGGTGATCGTGAAGTTATTTAATCCCCAAACTATTTTTCAAACGCTATCCAATCAGGCGATGCATAAAAAAGTGCTGTTGCTCGCGATCCCGATGGTTCTCTCTAATATTACTGTTCCACTGTTGGGCTTAGTCGATGCGGCGGTTATCGGTCACCTAGAGCACTCTTGGTATTTAGGTGGTGTGGCGCTGGGCGGCACAATGATCAGCGTGACCTTTTGGTTGCTTGGTTTCCTGCGTATGTCGACAACAGGGCTAGCTGCACAATCTTATGGTGCGAATGATGGCAAGCAACTAGGCTTAGTTTTTGTGCAAGGCGTGACCATGGCCTTAGGGTTTGCTGGTGTCTTTTTACTTTTACACAGTTTAGTCGCCGATTTAGTTTTCTCATTGAGTAGCGCCAGTGATCAAGTTAAGCACTATGGTCAGCAATATTTCTCAATCCGCGCTTGGAGTGCACCTGCCGCGCTGACTAACTTTGTGATTCTAGGTTGGCTGCTCGGGACTCAAAACGCCAAAGCGCCAATGTGGATGGTGATCATCACCAATATCACCAATATCGTTTTGGATATCGTTTTTGTTATCGGCTTAGGGTGGCAAGTGGAAGGTGCTGCATTGGCATCTGTAATGGCTGATTATGCCGGTCTAACATTTGGCCTAATTTGTGTTTACCGAATCTGGGCGAAGAAGCAGTTACCATCGCCATGGGATCTGCTTAAGAAAACCAGCCAAGGTTTGAGTCGTTTCGTGAAATTGAATCGCGATATCTTTCTTCGTTCATTATGCCTACAAGCGACTTTCACTTTCATGACCTTCCAAGGTGCAAGCTTTGGCGATGATGTTGTTGCGGCCAATGCCGTGTTGATGAGTTTCTTGATGATCATCTCTTATGGGATGGATGGCTTTGCCTACGCAATGGAAGCGATGGTCGGTAAGGCGATAGGCGCGAAAGACAAAGATGAGCTGAACCAGTCATTGATTGGAACTTTCTTCTGGAGCTTCAATATTTGTTTGGTACTGACCATAGTGTTCGCACTCGTTGGCTCGAGCTTAATCAATATGATCACCACAATCCCAGACGTGAAGAGTCAAGCCGAGGTGTATTTACCGTGGTTAATCGCAATGCCATTGGTGTCTATGTGGTGCTTCTTGTTGGATGGTATTTTTGTTGGAGCAACTAAGGGCAAGGATATGCGCAATAGTATGTTTGTTGCGACCTGCAGTTTCTTCGCGATTTTCTATTTAGCATCAGGTTTAGAGAACCATGCACTGTGGTTAGCGATGCTGAGCTTTATGGCAATGCGCGGAATTGGTCTTGGTGTGTTGTTTGTTTCTCAGTGGAAGAAAGGGGAGTTTCTCGCTTAGCTCGAGGGCTCTGTTTGTGGAGAGTAAATGAGGCTGTACAGGTAAAGGGGTATTTAGAACATCATGATCTAATTACTATCAATACCTTAACATTCAATATCTTAAATAAAAACAGCAAGCGCATGGCTTGCTGTTTTATGCATTTGGCCTATGGGTGGTCAAATACTCCTATTGGTTCTATATCTAGAATAAACGGTTAAGCCCGTTGAGTGCTGCAACACGATAAGCTTCCGCCATCGTTGGATAGTTAAAGGTCGTATTCACAAAGTACTCGATGGTATTTGCTTCACCTTTCTGCTCCATGATCGCTTGTCCGATATGGATGATTTCAGCGGCACGCTCACCAAACACGTGGATACCTAAAATCTCTTTGGTTTCGCGATGGAACAGGATCTTCAAGCTACCAATATCTTTACCCGCAATTTGAGCACGAGCTAGGTGTTTGAAAGAAGAACGTCCTACTTCATACGGTACTTTAGCTGCGGTAAGTTCTTGCTCGGTTTTACCAACAGAGCTGATCTCCGGAATGGTGTAGATGCCGGTTGGAATGTCTTCGATAAGGTGGCGTTCAGCTTCACCCTTCACAATTGCCTGAGCCACAAATCGACCTTGGTCATAAGCCGCGCTTGCTAGGCTAGGGTAGCCAATCACATCACCGACAGCGTAAACATGGTCAACATTGGTTTGGTAATTGGTATTTACTGAGACTTGCCCACGCGAGTCCGCTTCTAAGCCAACAGCACCAAGGTTCAGTTTATCGGTATTACCCGTTCGGCCATTGGCATACAGTAGGCAATCAGCGCGCATCTTTTTACCTGACTCTAGGTGAATGATCACGCCATCATCAGTGCCTTCAATTTTCTCAAAGGTTTCATCGTTGCGAATCACGACACCGCTGTTCCAGAAGTGATAAGAAAGTGCATCTGAGGTTTCATTGTCTAGGAATGACAACAGACGGTCACGAGTATTGATAAGATCGGTTTTTACACCCAAACCGCGGAAAATCGACGCGTATTCACAACCAATAACGCCAGCACCATAGATGATGATGTGTTGCGGGTCGTGTTTAAGAGAAAGAATCGAGTCACTGTCGTAGATACGTTCATGCAGGAAGTCGACGTTATCTGGTTGGTAAGGGCGAGAGCCTGTCGCGATAACAAATTTGTCTGCACTGTAATGTTCTTCAGTGCCATCGCTTTGCATTACCGAGACAGTGTTGGTATCGATAAAACGTGCAGTACCAAAGACCAACGTGCACTGGTTGCGGTCGTAGAAGCCTTGGCGTAATCGAGTCTGCTTGTCGATAACCGATTTGGCATGCCCCAAAATGTTAGAAAACGTTGAGTGTATGCTTTTGTTGTTCTGACAAAACAGCGGATTACTGTTGAATTCGATAATACGACTTACGGCATGACGCAGTGCTTTTGAAGGAATTGTTCCCCAGTGAGTACAACCACCACCAACGCTGCTCTCTTTCTCAATGATTGCAACGTTCAACCCGGCTTTGGTTAATCCCATCGCTGCCCCTTCTCCTCCGGGGCCACTACCAATTACGATTACATCAAAGTGGTTGGAGTGCGGCATAGATATCTTCCTTGTTATATTTGATTAACATTGCTTTAGCGAGATTTTAACCGATTCTGTTCTCGGGTACATGAAAAGGGCATCAGAGAGTCGGTGGGATCACGCAGTGTTATCGAAAAAATAATATTTGGTATGTCGTATGTCTCCAAATGACAGCGTGGATATTGAAATTTTTTCTTCGAACGTATTTACTTCGGTACGTGAACAAAGAGGTATGTTTAGTGTCTTATATAACCAGAGTGCCTTATATAAATAAGTGATTCGCGTTATATTGAATAGAGTATTAGACATGCCTGTTTAGGCTGTAAAAGAAGAAATTGATAAAGTATGAAACCAATGGGCATTCGCGCACAGCAAAAAGAAAAAACTCGTCGCAGCTTAATCGATGCAGCATTTAGCCAACTCAGCGCCGATCGTAGTTTTTCCAATCTAAGCTTGAGAGAAGTCGCTCGTGAGGCTGGAATAGCACCGACTTCCTTTTATCGTCACTTCAAAGACATGGATGAGCTTGGCTTAACCATGGTTGATGAAGGTGGCTTACTGCTGCGCCAGTTAATGCGTCAAGCTAGGCAACGCATAGTAAAAGAAGGCAGTGTGATTCGTACATCGGTTGAAACCTTTATGGAATTCATTGAAAGCAGCCCTAACGTATTCAGACTGTTATTGCGAGAGCGCTCAGGAACTTCATTTGAGTTTCGTGCAGCGGTAGCTCGTGAGATACAGCACTTCTCTGCTGAGTTAACCGAATATTTGATAACGACTGGCATGACACGAGACGAAGCTTTTACTCAAGCTGAAGCCTCCGTTATCTTGGTCTTCAACTCAGGGGCAGAAGCATTAGATTTAGATCGACGTCAGCGAGATGAACTGGCTGAACGCTTGATCATGCAATTGCGAATGATGGCCAAAGGGGCTTTTTGGTATCGTAAAGAACGTGAACGTAACCGATTAAAAGGCGGGATTGAATAATGTCGAATGAAAATAATACTGTAAACCGTGGTTCAGAAAGAAAGACACTCGTACTTGCTGTTATTGCCGGTGTGTGTGGTGATGCTCTGTTATCTTGGGTAACAATGAGCGAAGTGGGCTTCTCTATTTTCCCACTGATTGCTTTAGTCTTGGCTGTACAAGCACTTTACCAAGAGTACCTAACTAACCCAGTATCTGAAGATATTCCACTAGTAGGTTTGGCTTGTTTCTTTGTAGGTGCATTTGGCCACTCGGCTTTTGTGAAGGCACAACACCCTGATGCTGGCTCAAACTTCTTTGCGATTATTGTCGCGATGTTGCTTCTTGCATGGGTAGGTAAGAAACTCGGCTTTATCGGCAAAACTGCTTAAGCTGATTTAGAAATTAAAAAAACGAGCCAATGGGCTCGTTTTTTTGTATCTGCTGTTTGGCTTAGACCTGAAAGCGATACTTACGCTTTACGCTCTAGGAATACGCCAGCTTCCATGTGGTGCGTGTAAGGGAACTGGTCAAACAGAGCAAAACGAGTGATGTCGTGCGTTTCGCTTAGGATGTCTAGGTTCTCTTTCAATGTTTCAGGGTTACAAGAGATGTACATGATACGCTCGTAGCCTTGAACCATCTTACAAGTATCAACATCCATACCTGAACGCGGTGGATCAACAAAGATAGTGTTGCAGTTGTAGCTCTTAAGATCGATGTTCGCTTGCTGTAGACGACGGAACTCACGCTTGCCTTCCATTGCTACAGTAAAATCTTCTGCAGACATACGGATGATCTGAACATTTTCAATGTTGTTCGCAGCGATGTTGTATTGCGCAGATTCTACTGACGGTTTCGCCAGTTCAGTTGCCAGTACACGCTCGAAGTTTTGTGCTAGCGCTAATGAGAAGTTACCGTTACCACAGTAAAGCTCAAGTAAGTCGCCTTTGCTGTCTTGAGTACAATCGACAGCCCATTCCAACATTTTCTCTGCCACTTTGCCGTTGGGTTGAGTAAAGCTGTTCTCTACTTGTTGGTAGATGTAGCTATCACCATTCACATCTAGCTTTTCAATTACGTAGTCGCGGTCCAGTACGATTTTCATCTTACGCGCACGGCCAATCAGGTTTAGGTTAAAACCTTCATCGTTTAATTGCTGCTTAAGTGCTTTAGCATCTTGAATCCACTGTTCACCTAATTGACGGTGGTAAAGCAATGACACCAAAATTTCGCCGCTTAACGTAGAAAGGAAGTCTACTTGGAATAGCTTGTGGCGCAGAGAGTGGTTGTCCTTCATTGCATCTGTTAATAGAGGCATTAGGTCATTGATAAGACGGCTAGCTGCAGGGAACTGGTCTACGCGGTATTTTTCTTTAGTCTCTTGATTGAACATGACGTAATACATATCGTCACCTTCATGCCACACGCGGAACTCAGCACGCATGCGGTAGTGTTGTTCTGGAGATTCATACACTTCCAGTTCAGGCACATCATATTCTGAGAACATTTCTGTAAGACGCTCTGTCTTTTCTGCCAGTTGTTCTTGGTAGCGTTGCGGGTTTACATCTAAATTCGCCATGGTTATGCCTTTTGCTGTCGTGCTTTTAAATCAAGAGCGCAGATTTTATTCAATCACAGGCGCTTGTCCAGTGTTGAGCGCCATTCAATGTAAATCGACCATGAAAACTATAGCTTATAACTATCTTAGACTAGACAAATGATTCAGAGGTCAATACTATCTCCGGCAAGCTGGTGCCATTTAGATGTATAGATGGCTGAAGAGGGAATCTGGTGTGAATCCAGAACTGACGCGCAGCGGTAAAAGAGAACGAGTATTCATCAGACACTGCAAATAGCTTTTTGTGGGAAGTCGAATATCAGGTAACCATAAGGTTGTGCTCTTGAGTCCGAATACCTGCCAGCGGCTAAACCATGACATGTGGTTTGGTAGGAATTTACGCGATTTAGGATCACAACATGAACAAATCCCTTTTAGCGGTTGCTGTAGCATCGCTGCTTTCACCTATCTCCAATTTACACGCCCAACAAGCATCTGCCGACGAAACCATGGTGGTTACGGCTAACCGTTTTGAGCAAAGCACGGAAAGTGTTGTCGCTCAAGTTGAAGTAGTAACACGCCAAGATATCGATCGAATTAAAGCTAAGTCTCTAACAGATGTGTTTAGACGATTGACGGGTATTCAGGTTTCACAAAATGGAGGCCGAGGACAGCAAGCTTCGATCTTTGTTCGTGGTGCTAACTCTGATCAAGTGCTTGTTCTCATTGATGGTATTCGTTTTGCGCGAGCTGCAAAGGGTGGTGTCGATTTTAGCCAGTTACCAATTACATTCGTTGACCGAGTGGAATACGTTCGAGGAGCTCGTGCCGCTATGTATGGCTCAGAAGCTATCGGCGGTGTTATCAACATTATTACTGTTGCAAACTCTGACAATGAAAAAACGGCAGTTAGTGCAGGTTTAGGAAGCTTAGATTACCAAGAGCTGAGCTTTGTTAGTGGTACTAAGGTCGGTGAAAATGGTCACTTGAACGTATCTGTTGGTTACGATTCCGATGAGGGATACAACGTTCATCCATTACCAGGTGTTAATGATGGTGATCGCCATGGTTTTGAATCACGCAATGCTCTAATTGGTTATGTTCATAATTTTGATCAGCAATGGAGTGGCTTCGCGAATTTCCGTATGTTTGAAACCATTTCTCAGTACGATGGTTCATTTGGTACAGACCATTCTTACAAAGAAGCTGAAGTTCAAAATTCGACCTTTGCTACTGGTGTTAAATATAGTGGCAGTGAACTTAAGTCTGATTTCTTAGTTAACTATCAGAATCAAGATAACTGGAACTACGAACAGTCTTTAGGCAAGAACTCAGCGTCAGCAACATCTGATGAGCTTGAACAGCTAAATGTTCAATGGGTGAATTCATACAAACTAACGTCGTCACTGACTCTTAGTGGTGGTGTAGATTGGCGTGATGAGGCTTATATTGTTAAGCCTTCGAATACTGAATACGACAGAACGAATGTTGCGTACTTCGCTGCATTAAACGCAGATGCGGATAAAGTGTTCGGAGAACTGAGTCTTCGTGTTGATGACAATGAGCAGTTTGGTACAGAAACTACTTACAACACAGGGTTAGGCTATCGTTATGCTGAGTGGCTTGTTGTAAAAGCAGCTTATGGCACATCCTTCAAAGCACCTAACTTGTATCAACTATATAGCTACTACGGTAATGCACAGTTAGAAGCTGAAAAGGCAGATTCATTTGAACTGACTTTTGGTGGCTTAATCAAGGATGTTGATTGGTCGATTACTGGCTATGACACGAACGTCGAAGACTTAATTGATTACAACTACGCGACAAGTAAGTACTACAATACCGATGGCGAAAGCCAATTACGTGGTGTGGAAATGGTCGTTGGATTTGATACTAGCTTCATTAACCACCAAGTGAGCACTAATTTCCAAGACCCAGAAGATCAATCTGGTGAGCAACTGATACGCCGAGCTAAGAAGATTTACAAGTATAATGCAGTGGCTAGTTTCGATGATGTTGATGTTTCATTAGGTTTCCAATATGTAGGTGAGAGACCGGACTTCTCTGAAGATCTCGCAGCGTATAGCTTGTTTGATGTTTCAGTGAACTACTATGCGAATGAAAACCTTACTTTAAATGGTCGAGTGGATAACTTAACTGACGAAGAGTACGAGACTGCTGGTGGATACCCATCACCAGAGCGTACATATTACGTGAATGCTACTTACCAATTCTAATTATCACCTAAACCGCCTTCGGGCGGTTTTTTCTTATTGGGTATATCAATGAAAAAGAAAGTCGTCATAAGTTGGTCGTCAGGCAAAGACTCTACATTAACCCTAGAACGTCTACTTGAAAGCACCGAGTATGAAGTTGTTGCTCTCTATACTACGTATGTTGGTGATGAGGTTCCTTTCCAAGTCACGTCAATCGAGGTTGTCGGAATGCAGGCAACATTGTTCGGCTTGCCATTAATAACGATTGAGCTGCCGGAAGTCTTCCCAAGTAACGAGATCTATCAAAGTACGATTGTTACGGCGCTTAAAGGATCGGGTTTATCTATTGATGCCGTGGCATTCGGCGATATGTTTTGCAATGGTATTGCTGACTACCGAAGAAGTTATATAGAACCTGCGGGCTGGGAGTGTGTATTTCCTCTACTGGGAGAGAGTAGCCAAACTCTGGCTCAAGAAATCATAAATAGAGGAATCGAAACCTTTCTCGTCACAGTTGATAGCGATGCATTAGACATGAGCTATTGCGGGAAAGAATACACGCCTGAACTAATAGACAGTTTGCCAAGTCACGTCGACCCATGTGGAGAAGATGGTGAGTTCCATACCTTAGTCACGTCAGCGCCATGCTTTAAAGGTAAGCTTAAGATAGAGCTAGAAAATGTAGAGCAGGGTGAGCGCTTTGGGCATCAACGCTACCGAGCTTGCATTATGTAGAGTGATGATTGGCGAAAACTAGGTGAAGGGGTATCATTGCTGCGGAACTTATTACAGGTAATGGTTGTGTCGGAAAGCATACAAAAAAACATATTGGTCTTTGATTCTGGAGTTGGCGGTCTGTCTGTATATAAAGAGATAAGCCAGTTACTACCCAATCACAACTATATCTATGTATTCGATAACGAGGCTTACCCTTATGGTGAGCTCGATCAGCAAGTCCTCATTCAGCGAGTCCAAAGTATCGTCGCCAGTTTTGTGGCGAGTCACGCTATTGATATCGTGGTGATAGCTTGTAATACGGCCAGTACGATAGTCCTGCCGACACTTCGCGCTAATAACCTTATCCCTATTGTCGGCGTAGTCCCGGCAATCAAACCTGCTTCGTTACTGGCTAATAAAGCGGTTGGCCTTATTGCGACTCCCGCGACGATTACTCGTGAATACACACACGAGCTCATCAAAAACTTCTCGAGTAATAAAAGAGTAGAGCTGTTGGGTTCTACTCGGCTGGTGGATATGGCCGAAGATAAACTCAGAGGCGAGGAGATTAGCCTTGAAGAGTTACAGCAAATCCTTCAGCCGATGATCAACACAATTGATGTGGCTGTATTAGGATGTACTCATTTCCCATTGATCAAATCAGAGATTCAACAAGTACTAGGTGAAAGTGTAGTGCTGATAGATTCTGGTAAAGCGATAGCTAAGCGGGTTCAAGATTTGTTGGGTTTGGAAAGCGTTAATAAAGAAGGGGGAGTACGTGAAGTTTTTTGTAGTGCACTTCCTAAAAAAGAAAGTGCACTAAATAGTATGTTAAAGCAGTTAGGGTTTAGCTCAGTTCAGATTCGTCCGCTTCAGGATGTTTAGGATCATTTGCAACACGTACTTTTAAAGTGCGTTGCATGTAATCTTTATCGTTAAGTGCAGAGATTGCATGATTCACATCATTACTTGCCATAACAACAAATCCAAAGCCTCTTCTTTTACCAGTACGTTTGTCTTTCATTAAACGTACTGCAAATACTTCACCATGCTCTGAGAATAATTCACGTACATGTGATTCGTTCGCTTTGTATGGAAGGTTACCCACATAAAGTGTTTTGGTTGAAGCCTTAGGTTCTGAATCTGATTTTGAGTCGGTGCTTGAAAAGTTAACAACAAAAGCGGAAGCCAAGACACCAAGGATAAAGGTAATTGCAGGCGATATATCTACCTGAGAGAAAACAATGCCGCCTAATACAGCCAGTGCGACAATTAACAACATCGATTTTTTTGAGTTCATATCGGAATACTACATATTAATAAACGAAATAGACGCATCTACCATTAACAAAATAGACACATGAATCTTACGTTCATGGCTTCCATTTTTCCAATGTATTGCTGTGATACGTCTCAAATGTTTAGTTTTTATTCGAAAAATGCGGATCTGGTGGCTTTTTAGGCGAACAAAACTTTTATTTCAAAAAGCCCTTGTGCTCCATCTCAATCTCTCTATAATGCCGCCTCACCGACACGGAGTGAGACGAAAGTCACACAGCGAAATCGGTAGAGAAAAAGAGTTTGAAAATAACCCTTGACTCTCAAAGTGGTGCAGGTATAGTACGCACCCCTAGCGACTGAGATGTGAATCACAAAACGCTAGCGCTCTTTAACAATTTAAACCTATCAATCTGTGTGGGCACTCGTTGATGAATATCAAAACGTTTTATC
>NZ_JBFRSX010000062.1:0-39106 GCF_041473835.1 Vibrio sp. 10N.222.55.A1
CTTAAGATCCTGTCTATGACTGCCTACTAAGTGAAGCTTGCGTTGCGAATTCTTAACATTATTCTGCAGACGAAACGTTATCTTCTGCTTGTGACACTTTCTTATACTGAACCTTTGAAAAGTCTCTGTTAGGGAATAAAAAGTTCGCTTCGCTACGAATTTGCTCTGCTTTACTTTCTTCTCCTAGGCCTTGATACGCCAGAATCAGATTGCTGTAGAAAGCCGGTCTTGGTTTGCTCTTAATGATCTCCAGTGACCAATCGATGTAAGGCTGTATAAGGCTCGGGTCGGCTTTGTAGAGGCCGATATTAAGGTAAGTGCTGTATATATCCCAATCGTAGCGATCTTTCCACACCACTGGATTCGTAACTTGCTTAAGAATATCTGGGTTCTTCGGCTTAGATTGTTCAAACTTAGTCAGTACATAGTTGGTGTGCAGGGCGCTCAACATATAAAAACTGACCAAAATAGGGAGCACTAAGCTCAACACTCTAAATAGGGTCTTGCTAATGATACTGAACGACTGTTGATAATGTCGGGAAGAGCGCTGATCTACCCAGTAAATCAATATAATGAATGTTATCCAGTGAATCGCCGAGTGGTAAAAAGGATACTCAAGTTGAGAGTGCAAAAGGATTGGGATAAATAACGCGAGCAGGGCTAGACGTGTTCCCTTTGCTGAACTTGTTATGCGTGACATCACCAATATTGCAGCAATCAAGATTCCGATGATTGGTACAATCCCCCCTTCAACTCCCCAAAACAGGAACTCATTGTGCGGGTGATCCATTGAAGGAAGACCTGGATGATAGTTCGAGTTGAGTTGATGTTGGCGAGCTGTATATAGCGTGTATTCAGACTCAAATTTCCCGTAACCATAACCTGTAAATGGCTTTTCGATCATCATATCTAAAGCTTGCGGGAACGTATAAGCGCGCGGGCTTTCTAGGTTCGCTTTCTTGCTAGCGAGGCTATCAGTCGCACTTAGGCTGATCACCGAAAAAGCGACGACGACACCGACGAGCACTGATGCGCACCATCCGTAGAAGCGTTTCTTGGTCGAGAACTTGTATAGATAGGGCAGAATGCAGATAAACCCAATGACAGCGGCCAACCATCCGGTACGTGATGCAATGATGATCAGCAAGGGCACGGTTAAGGTTGGAGTTAAATACAGTAGGAATGATTCGCTGATCTTATGGTTATATTTAGCCGGCTGCCTTGCTAAAAGGTAAGCGGACAGCACAAAACCAGTAGCAAGAAAGCTTGCCATTACATTCGGTTGTTGAAATATCCCATATGGTCGGTTTGCAGCAGTGTTGTAGCCAAATAGGTTGCCAGGTTCTAATAAGAAATATTGCACATAGCCAAATAGTGCTTGTATAACAACAGCAAGTACAATGAACCACAACATACGTTGCTTGTGTTTATTGCTGAACTTAAATTGCTGCAGCACCACAAATAAGGCAAAGCCCGTCCACAATCCAAGCAAGCGTCCTGACGCTCCTTGAGGTGCAGCATTGCTGTATAAAATGGGTAGCGTGAGTATGATGCAGCTAATCAACAAGCCAATTGTTAATTTGGAATACTTGAGTACTCGATTGGTCGCGAGTTGGTAAAAGCCAATCGCTAGCGTGAAGCTTAGCGCTAGCCAAGTGGTAGGGTTAAAGGATAGAGCAAGGCCCGAACCACCAGGATTCGGCATAAAAAAATGCATAGCTAACAAGAATACAACAGCTAAAGAAGCCAGAAATGCTTTGTTGAGTGGTAGCTGAGTGATCTGATTTTCTAGCTGAGTACCGCTAGTGTGTATTGTTGCCATAAATCCCTAACCTTATAAAAACAGAGCTTGTTCCTTCTGAAACAAGCTCTGTTACTTTAACATTTTTCTGTCTGCCCGCAGGGCGCTATTTTACACCTACTTCAAATTTAACATAGGCTTAAGGAAGCGAGCAGTGTGTGAACCTTCGACTAACGCCACATCTTCAGGTGTACCCTCTGCAACAATCTCACCACCACCTTGCCCACCTTCTGGGCCAAGATCTAGGATCCAGTCTGCTGTTTTAACGACATCTAGGTTGTGCTCAATCACGACAACTGTATTGCCGTGATCACGCAGTCTATGTAATACCGTCAGTAGCTGCTGGATATCGTGGAAATGAAGGCCTGTTGTTGGCTCATCGAGAATGTATAAGGTTTTTCCCGTGTCTCGTTTAGACAGTTCACGCGCTAATTTAACACGCTGAGCTTCACCACCAGATAAGGTTGTAGCTGCTTGCCCTAAGCGAATGTAAGAGAGGCCAACGTCCATTAAAGTTTGCAGTTTACGAGCGATAACAGGTACCGGGTTGAAGTATTCACGAGCATCTTCCACAGTCATCTCTAGAACTTCGTCAATGGTTTTACCTTTGTAGCGGACCTCTAGAGTCTCACGGTTATAGCGCTTACCTTTACACACATCACAAGGCACATACACATCGGGTAAGAAGTGCATCTCTACCTTGATTACGCCGTCTCCCTGACAAGCCTCACAACGACCACCACGAACGTTAAAGCTGAATCGACCTGGCTTGTAACCACGAGAACGTGATTCCTGAGTGCCCGCGAATAGTTCACGAATAGGGGTGAAAATCCCTGTGTAGGTCGCAGGGTTTGATCTTGGTGTACGACCGATAGGGCTTTGATCTATGTCGATTACCTTATCAAAATGTTCTAACCCTTTAATCTTTTTGTGCTTTGCTGGAACTGCAGTCGTGGCACCGTTTAATTGAGTGTGGGCGACTTTAAAGAAGGTATCGTTGATAAGCGTTGATTTACCCGAACCTGATACGCCCGTAATACAACTGAACAAGCCAACAGGAATTGTCGCGGTCACATTCTTTAGGTTGTTCCCCGTTGCGCCAACGATCTCGACGACCTTTTTCTTGTCGATAGGCGTTCTCTTTTCAGGCACTGCAATTTCTTTAGCACCGCTCAGGTATTGGCCTGTCAAAGAGTTCGGGTTTTCGATGATGTCTTGCATGGTACCTTCTGCCACCACGTGACCACCGTGCACCCCTGCTCCTGGACCGATATCGATAACATGGTCAGCACAACGAATTGCATCTTCGTCATGTTCCACAACAAGTACCGTATTACCTAAGTCTCTCAGGTGAATTAAGGTTTGCAATAGACGTTCATTATCGCGCTGGTGGAGACCAATTGATGGCTCATCAAGTACATACATAACGCCAACTAAACCGGCACCGATTTGGCTCGCCAAACGAATACGTTGCGCCTCACCACCAGACAGCGTTTCAGCACTGCGTGATAGGTTAAGGTAGTTCAAACCAACGTTGACTAAGAAATGCAGACGATCATTGATCTCTTTCATCACTTTATCTGCGATCTGCCCACGTTGACCGTCTAGCTTCAATTCTTGGAAAAATTGTAGTGCGTCAGCAATGCTAAGTTCAACGATTTCCGGAAGTGTTGTATCACCAATGAAAACATTGCGAGCTTCTAGTCTCAGGCGAGTGCCATCACAGCTAGAACACGACTTGGTTGAGATGTATTTGGCAAGGTCTTCACGCACCGCGCTAGATTCAGTATCACGGTAACGGCGCTCTAAGGTATTTAAAATGCCCTCGAATGGATGACGCTTAACTCGAATATCACCTCGGTCATTGATGTACTTGAATTCCACTTCAGTTCGACCTGATCCTTTTAGAATGATCTCTTGAGTCTTTTTCGGTAGAGAATTAAATGGCGCATACAGATCAAAACCATAATGTTCTGACAGCGACGTTAGCATTTGGAAATAGTAGTAGTTCTTTTGATCCCAACCTTTTATCGCACCTTCAGCAATGCTTAGGTTCTCATCTAAAATCACTCGGCTTGGATCAAAATACTGTTGAACACCAAGACCATCACACGTACCACATGCTCCTGCCGGGTTATTAAATGAGAACAGGCGAGGCTCAAGCTCTTGCATGCTGTAACCACATTTAGGACAAGCGAAGTTAGCAGAGAATACGATCTCTTCTTGATCCGTTTCGTCCATCCAGCCGACGACAGCGATACCGCCAGAGAGCTCTAATGTGGTCTCGAATGACTCGGCTAAACGCTGTTGAAGATCAGGACGAACCTTGAATCTGTCTACCACAACTTCAATGGTGTGCTTCTTATGAAGTTCAAGTGCTGGTGGATCGGATAGATCACAGGTTTCACCATCAATTCGGGCTCGGATAAAGCCTTGCGCAGCTAAGTTTTCCAGTGTTTTAACATGCTCACCTTTGCGCTCTTTGACAATCGGTGCCATCAACATCATCTTTGAGCCTTCAGGCAGTTCTAAGACCTTATCGACCATTTGACTGATGGTTTGTGCTGCTAGAGGGATGTTGTGGTCTGGACAGCGAGGTTCGCCTACTCGCGCATACAATAATCTGAGGTAATCATAGACTTCGGTAATGGTACCGACGGTTGAGCGAGGGTTATGTGAAGTCGATTTTTGTTCTATTGAGATAGCTGGAGACAGACCTTCAATATGGTCGACATCAGGCTTTTCCATAAGAGATAGAAATTGACGAGCGTAAGCAGACAGAGATTCAACATAACGACGCTGACCTTCTGCGTAGAGTGTGTCAAACGCAAGTGACGACTTTCCTGAACCCGATAATCCGGTGATGACAGTCAGTTTGTCACGTGGAATGGTTAGGTTGACGTCTTTGAGGTTATGCGTACGAGCGCCTCTAATTTCTATTTTATCCATCTCAATAGACCATGTAATTTTAAGTGGCTAAAGTATTACATAGAGTGAGATTTGTGCAAAGTTTTACTGGATAAAAAAACAGTAAACAAAAAAAGGGTGACGCTTTCGAGTCACCCTTTAAATCATTTATTACGCGACTAACTCATCGCTACGTATCATTAGTTAGTATGCCAAAACTAGCGATTAAGCTTCTTTTGTTGTTGAGTGCTTACCTAGTTCGATTTGTTGCTGGTCTTTTTTGTATAGATTTTCAAAGCAGTAATTTGTTGCTTCGATATAGCCTTCTACACTACCGCAGTCAAAGCGTTGGCCTTTAAATTTGTATGCTAATACACAGCCTGCTTTGGCTTGTTTTAACAATGCATCGGTAATCTGGATTTCGCCACCTTTACCTGGTTCAGTCTGCTCGATAAGTTCAAAGATGTCTGGAGTCAGAATATAACGACCAATGATCGCTAGGTTGCTTGGTGCTGTACCTTGCTCTGGCTTCTCTACCATGTCATCAACTCGGAAAAGGTCATCTTTGATCATTTCGCCAGAGATAACACCGTACTTGTGAGTCTCTTCTTCTGGAACTTCTTGTACAGCAACAATAGAACAGCGGAACTGTTTGTATAGCGCAACCATCTGAGCTAGCACGCCTTGTTGCTCGTTCACACAAAGGTCATCAGCAAGTACTACTGCGAACGGTTCATCGCCTACAAGTTCGCGACCCGTTAAAATAGCATGGCCAAGGCCTTTCATCTCACGTTGACGAATGTAGGTGAAGTTTGCCGCTTCAATCGTTTCACGGATATTAACCAATAGGTCTTCTTTATTGGTGCCGCTAATCTGGTGCTCAAGCTCGTAGTTTTTATCAAAGTGATCCATGATCGAGTGCTTACCACGTCCAGTAACGATGCACATTCCATCCATACCAGCTTCGATAGCTTCCTCTACACCGTATTCAATCAGAGGCTTGTTTACTACAGGCATCATTTCTTTAGGCATTGACTTGGTTGCAGGTAAAAAACGTGTACCGTAGCCAGCTGCCGGGAAAAGGCACTTTTTGATCATGATAAGACCCTTTATCTATAATAATTATTGATTCAACCTGAGTGGTTGATATTTCTGAGGGCAACTCTAGCATAAGTTATGTCGAAAATTCAGCAACAATAGCCATGGTTTACTAGAGCTTCCCTCAAAATTATCGTCAGACTAAGAGGTGGGTCGATTATGCAAGCAGGTTCTGGTTTGCCCATGCTATCGCTTGAACTCTATTTTTTACCGCAAGCTTACGGAATATTTGATAGAGGTGAGATTTAACCGTGAACTCACTAATAAACAAGTCATCGGCGATTTGTGTGTTTGAAGACCCGGATTGAAGACAGCGAATCACCTGGATCTCACGAATGGTTAAATCAACATTGGTTGGTGTGGTGTTGGTATTGACCATATTGCGATAATAAAACAACAGTTGATTGGTTACCTTCCTTGGCAGCCAGTTATCGCCATCAATGACTTCTTGAAGACCACGAGCAATCTTGTCCTTTTGTTCAGTGTTGTAAAAGAGTCCTTTTAGTACCCCATAGGTAAGAAGCTCTGAGGTTGGAAGTTGCTGGGGGACATTGAATAAAATGATTTCGTGATTTTTCCACATAACAGTCAGGTTAGGACAAATAATCAGTAGTTGTGGTACCTCTCTGTAATCGACGAGCAAGATCCGGTTACTCTGCTTTCTATCAACTAGCATTAATTCGTCGGGTGTCATTTTGTAGAGAACAATAGATAAATGCTTTTCTATCTCTTTTACATGTAGATAGGTATCGTTTGGGTCGATGCACAGAAAGTGTAAAGTGCGAGCGTATCTTGATTTTCTCATTGAAACGTCCTGTTTGAGTGGGATTAGATTCCACGTTGTCATGCAGGCTTTAGCTTCTCTAGCGCCTTGATAGTGACTTGCGTTGAATATCAATTATCAAAGTAAATGAGTGGTTTGTAAGTGGAGAAAAAAGCAACATCGCTCTGAATATCATGATTTGTTACGTTTTTATTCTTTGTAGTGAGGAGAGAATAGGAATGCGATTTATCACTGTAGAAAAGCATGCTATTCTTGTGCGCTAAAATTTTCTGAGACTATGAATTTAGACGGAGCAAATCATGGCTAGCCGTGGAGTTAACAAAGTTATATTAGTGGGTAACCTAGGTAATGACCCTGAAATTCGTTACATGCCAAATGGCGGCGCAGTAGCGAACATTACCATTGCAACGTCAGAGTCATGGCGTGATAAAGCAACTGGCGAGCAGCGTGAAAAAACAGAATGGCACCGTGTTGCTCTGTTTGGCAAGCTTGCGGAAGTTGCTGGTGAGTACCTACGTAAAGGTTCTCAAGTTTACATTGAAGGTCAACTTCAAACACGTAAATGGCAAGATCAAAGCGGTCAAGATCGCTACACAACTGAAGTGGTTGTTCAAGGCTTCAATGGTGTAATGCAAATGCTTGGCGGCCGTGCTCAAGGTGGTGCTCCTGCTCAAGGTGGCATGGGTAACAACCAACAGCAAGGTGGTTGGGGTCAGCCACAGCAGCCACAACAACAGCAACAACAATACAGTGCTCCCGCTCAACAGCAGCCAAAAGCACCTCAACAAGCTCCTCAGCAGGCTCAACCTCAATATAATGAGCCGCCAATGGATTTTGATGATGACATCCCATTCTAGTCCCTGTTTTTAATATATTATAAAGACAGTATTAAATTGGAAAAAGCCGCGTTCATCGCGGCTTTTTGTTACCTACAATTCTTAACGCTTTATTTACAACGTCAATTTATAGTATAAGTAGCAATACGGTATAATGTGAGTTGAAAAGGATTTCGTTATTCATGAGATATACCCCGACACTAAAATTGAGCACTCGATTGGTCGCATTTGTCACCGTGATAGTGATCAGCGCGATGTTCATTCTTTTTATTGGTGGCACACTTTCCTTTAAGCGTATTGGACAGGAATATTTAGACCATTATTTGGTTGGCATTGTCGACGTTGTAGATAAAGAGATGGAAGACCCTGACGCCGCGTATTCAATGCAGCGTTGGATGCCTAAGATGTTGCAGGCGAGCAATATTGTTGAGATGAAACTCTCGAACAAGACCGGCATCGTTTATCGTTTCAAAGATACCTCCCCACAAATTGATCCCAATCGTCTTTATGAGAAAAGCTTCATTTTAGAGCGTAATGAAGGCTACCGAATCGAATTTAAAGCACTTCCTCCTTATATTGGCTACAACTACTCAATGGAAGCGATGTGGTCAATTACTTTGGCTGTCGCATTGGTTCTGTTCTGTCTTGCTCGCGGTGTTCGTTGGTTGAAAGAACAACTCATGGGTTCTGAAATCTTGGAAGAGCGAGGAAGAATGATCTTGGCCGGTCAGGTTGAAGCTCATGCAAAGGGAGATGAGCGAGAGTGGCCTTATACCGCAAGCGAAGCCTTAGATGTATTGATTGAAGAGCTACAAGATGCTCGTCAAGAACGAAGTCGCTTTGATACCTTTATTCGTACCCATACTTTCCTAGATAAACTCACGGGAACGGCAAACCGAGTTTTATTCGATAATAAGCTGGAATCGGCACTGCATGAAAGTGGTGCTCGAGGCGGTGTGTTACTGATACGTATCGACGAATGGGAGCAAGTTAGTGATGCTAACGATAAGCAAACCACAGACGGCTTTATTATTGAAGTCGGTGAAGTACTGTCGAATATCGTTCAACGCTATCCCGATGTCATTTTTTCTCGCTATTACGAAGCGGACTTTGCTGTATTTATCCCTCATCAGGGCGCAAAAGATATTGCTACCTTGGCTGCTCAGTGTTTAAGGCAGTTAGATAAGCTAACTCCGCCAGAGCCTTTAGAGTCGGATAACTGGTGTCATATTGGTGTGACCATGTATACCGAAGGTGAGCGTCATAGCCAGATCATGGATGAAACGGAAACGGCACTAAAGAGTGCTCAGTTAGAGCGTATTAATAACTGGAGCCGTTACCCGAAAGAGAATAAGAATGAGCTTGATAGAGGCAGTGTTCGTTGGAGAACATTACTTGATAAAGCGCTGCTTCCTGAAAATTTAGTAATCTTTGCTCAGCGGTGTTATCTTATGCCGGAATCTGGTCAAGTTAATGAATTGCATAGAGAAATATTTACTAGAATTCAGGATCCTGACAAAGGTTTATTGAAATCGTCTCGATTTATGCCTGCGGTAGAGCAAGTGGGTTATCAAGCTCAAATGGACCAATCGGTTCTAAAGGTTGTGTTGAAATCGTTGAAAGAATCAACTCAACCTATCAACTATTCAGTGAATCTGAATGTTACCCCGTTTGCTAATAAACAGCACTTTAAGTGGTTTAGGAGTGAGTTGTTACAGCTCTCTGCTCAACACCGCTCTCAGCTTGCGTTTGAGTTTCCAGAAGGGCACTTGATTGCTCATCTTGATTATATGAGACCGGTGGCAAAGATGTTGCGAGGTTTAGGGTGTAAAGTTGTGGTTGGCCAAGCTGGGCGAACCATTGTTAGCACTCACTATATAAAGGATTTGAAGGTTAATTATATTAAGCTTCATCGAAGCCTAATAAAGAAAATCGACCAAAGGCATGAGAACCAACTGTTTGTTCGCAGCTTAATTGGGGCGTGTGGTGATTCTCCAACTCAAGTTATTGCCGTTGGAGTCGAGACAAAACAAGAAAAGAATACCTTGATAGAGTTAGGCATTAACGGCTATCAAGGGAGATATTTCGACGAAGAACAACAAATTATCCCTTTGCCTAATCAAGCAGAAAAAGCCGCGAAAGCGGAATCTGTTGTCAAAGTTGGACGAAGAAATCGATGGCGTAAGAGTAGTAGTTAAGAATGAATTTTAAAGCGATTTTAGACAAAATAAAGCCAACGAATAATAAAGGTAGCTCGCAAGTTGTCTTGCTGGGCAATGACGCCATTTATATTTCATCGACAGAACAGGATCCTCAAGTAGCCAGCATTCCCGTGGTTAATGGGGACTGGGAGAGTGCGCTAAAAAAATCGCTTAGCAGTGAGGCGCTTACCAGTAATAGCGTCCAACTGATTGTCTGTGCTAACTACTACCAAACCTACCAAATTGATAAACCGGACATTCCAGAGAGTGAATGGTCGGTAGCACTGCCTTTTTTACTCAAAGATCTTGTTTCAGAAAGAGTCACGGAAATTACTGCGAGTGCGGTCGCGTTACCAACGTCGAACAAGCTGCAAGTATATGTCCTGCCTAAAAAGCTGTTGGACAAGCTTTTGAATATCACTAATTCGGCTCAGGTTGAATTAATAGGTGTTGCTCCTGAAGATGAAATCTGGGGTTACAGTGCAGGCGAACTGTCTAATTTCATTCTTTTACAACGTAGCGTCAATTCACACTTTAAATTGGGTGCGTTTGTCGAAAATACCGTTTGTTTTCAAAGAACCATCCGCAGTGTTGTGCCACCTTTAACGGGTGTTGCGTCAAGTGCTCTGCAGTTAGATGGCCTCGCTTTAGAGCTTCAACGCTCGATTGATTACCTTTCTTCTCAAATTAAAGGCACCCAGCTTCACCAGCTTAAAATCTGTTGTGACGAAGAAGATGAAGCAGAGTTACAAAGTGCCTTAAACAGTACATTGAGCTCGACAGTTTCACTGTTGGTTGAAGGTGAGCGTGATAATTCAGAGAGTTTGTTGCTTAAACTTGCAGCTGAAAAAGAGACGTTTAAGGTCAATCTTTACCCTGAACACCTTAAGCCTAAAAAAGAATATTTTACGCTGACCAATGTTGTTGCGAGCTGGGGAGTAGTTTGTGTTTTGATGCTTGGTGGTTACTTCGCAATGCAGTATCAAGTTTCTAATCTAGATAAAGAGCTAACAGCCCTGCAACAAGACTCGAATCAACTTAACAAGCAAGTTAACCAATTGAATAGTAAGTTAACTCAGCATAAACCGTCTCCAGAGAAAGTCGCGGCGGTTGCGCGTCTCAAACGTGAGACTGAGGCTAAAAAAGAGGCTTTGAAGGCTGTTGGACAATACGACGAATCCCAACAAGTCGGGTATTCTGGCGTCATGAATTCCTTAGCTAAATTAGGCCGAAATGACATTTCTCTTTCGCACATCTACATGACCCACGATACTTTAGATCTTAGTGGCTTGGCTCGTAACGCAAATGTCGTTCCGAACTGGATTGGTCAGTTTAAAAGTGAGCTTAATTTAGTCGGACGCACTTTTGAAAAACTAAAAATTGGCCGTAATGATCAGGATGTGGTGACGTTTGAGCTAAGTACTCGTCGGGAGAGTAAATAATGCAGCAGTGGAACCAGCTGAGCGATAAGTTTCTTGCATTAAGTCAAAGAGAAAAATGGCTACTTTTTGTGTGTGGTTTTGTTGGCCTATCGATGTTGTTGTTCACCTTATTGGTTGAGCCTGCGTATCTCGATCTACAAGCTAAAAATGCCAAGGCGAGCAGCCTGACTCAATCGAATCAAAGGCAGCAAGGTGAGTTACTTGTTCTGCAAGCTCAGTTAAACAAAGACCCAGACAAAGAAATTAATCGAGAGTACAAAAAGCTGCTGGTGGAGAGCCAAGATCTCTCTCTTCAGCTTTCTCAGATTGTTGATGGATTAATCACACCTTCTCAAATGTCGCAGTTACTGGAGAGCGTTCTTAACGCCGGTAATGGACTAAAGCTTGAATCGCTAGAGTCATTAAAACCAGAAGCGATTTCGAACAATAAAGAGACCAGCGAATATTCAGGCTACTTTCTTCACCCTGTAAGAATGGAGCTAACCGGCAGTTACTTTGATATCTCAGCTTACCTTCAAGCACTTGAGTCTCTACCTGTGAGTTACTACTGGCGCACATTTGAATACTCAGTAGAAGAATATCCTAAAGCTCGACTGGTGTTCGAGGTTTACACATTAGGTACTAGACAGGAGTTTATCGGTGGTTAGAACTCTTTTGTTGTCCTTGCTATTTAGTAGCTCTTTTGTGTGGGCTGAGCAAGATCCCACGGCGCCATTAGGCTGGCTTTCACCTCAACAGAAAACGGCGCCTGCTAAGAAAGCACCAACTCGTTATCGCTTGCCTTCTTTAGAAAGCATCGTGTGTAAGGGAGATACGCCTTGCTATGCGATTATGAATGGTCAGATTCTCGGACAAGGGGAAACGATCAGAGGGTACCGAGTTAAGAACATAGATCCAGAATACGTCACTCTGCAGAGAAGCTCTAAGCAGTGGAAATTAGAGATGTTCTCTTTAGATGTTAAGAATAATTAAGGTTAGAGTGAAGACATGCGTAAACTTGTAGTAGCAATCCTAGTGTCATCTTTAGTCGGCTGTTCGATGGGGCATAGAGATCCTGTTGAGATTAAAGAGTCTTTAAACGAATCAATTAATGAAGCCAATAGCAGAGCGCTTCATGAGCTGCCTTCGTCGGTTCAAGATGACCTTATGCCTCAGCTTAATTCTGACTCGATGTCTCCGGGGATGGAAACGGTTAAGCGTTTTCGTATTCAGGCAAAAGGCGTTGAAGCGAGAACTTTTTTTGCCAGCTTAGTGAAAGGTACGGAATATAGTGCGGCTATTCACCCAAGTGTGTCTGGAAACCTTACGCTTAATCTAACGGACGTGACGTTAGATGAGGTACTGGCTGTTGCTCAAGATATGTATGGCTACGATATTGAAAAGCGTGGCAAAGTGATTCAAGTTTATCCTGCCGGTCTTCGCACCGTAACGATCCCTGTCGATTACTTACAAGTTAAGCGTTCTGGTCGCTCACTAACGACGATCACCACCGGTACGATCTCTAACTCAGATTCGAATTCATCGAGCTCTTCAAACTCGAACTCAAACTCGTCAAATTCATCTAACTCTTCTAATTCATCAAACTCGACATCGAATGGTGGTACAGAGATTGAAACGACCTCTGAAAGTAATTTTTGGCCACAGCTTGAAGCGGCGGTTGCTCACTTAATTGGCTCGGGCGATGGGCAAAGCGTTGTCGTGACCCCGCAAGCGAGTGTGATTACAGTGCGTGCTTACCCTGACGAAATTCGTGAGGTTCGAGAGTTCTTAGGTATTTCTCAAAAACGCCTGCAGCGTCAAGTTATCCTAGAAGCCAAAATCATGGAAGTAACCTTGAGTGATGGTTACCAACAAGGTATTAGCTGGTCTAATTTATCTAAGTCGATTGGCAGCGGCGGTGTGGTAATTGATCGACCTGGTGGAACTTTGCCTCCATTAGATGCGATCAGCTCTTTGTTAGGCGGGCAAACCAACGTAACGATCTCAGATGGCAGTTTTGAAGCGGTATTGAGCTTTATGGATACTCAAGGTGACCTGAACGTTCTATCAAGCCCACGAGTCACAGCTGCAAACAACCAGAAAGCGGTTATCAAAGTGGGTACTGACGAATACTACGTGACGGATTTATCTAGCGCGGTAGGCAGTGGTGACAACGCGAACGTTGCACCTGAGGTTGAGTTAACTCCGTTCTTTTCGGGTATCTCCTTAGATGTGACCCCTCAGATAGATGATAAAGGTAGCGTATTCTTACATGTTCACCCAGCCGTTATTGAGGTCGAGGAAGAAGTGAAAGAGCTCAACCTTGGTTCTACAACGGGTGTGGTGCAGCTTCCTTTGGCGAAAAGCTCTATTCGTGAGTCTGACTCAGTGATTCGAGCTCGAGATGGCGATGTGGTTGTTATTGGTGGTTTGATGAAATCCAACACCAGTGATGTGACCTCTAAAGTTCCATTCCTCGGTGATATTCCAGCCTTAGGTCATTTGTTCCGTAATACCAATCAGTTAACGCAAAAAACTGAGCTCGTGATCTTGCTTAAGCCAACGATCGTGGGTGTGAATACTTGGCAAAATGAGTTGGAGCGTTCACGTGATCTTCTTCAGCAGTGGTTCCCTGATGAAGAGTAATTGCTTACTTTTTCAATATAGAGTGGCAGTGTCTCACTAAGCTAGGTCGTCGTATGTATCAAGCTCACTTTGGTTTTGAACAACTGCCATTTACCTTAACGCCGAATACCGATTTCTTCTATGGTTTAGCGCCTCATTTCGAAGCGATTCAGACGGTAATCTCGGCGTTGGAAATGGGTGAGGGCGTGATTAAGGTGACCGGAGAAGTAGGCACTGGAAAAACCATGGTTTGCCGGATGTTGGTCAATCACCTACATGACTGTACAGCTCTGATCTACTTACCAAACCCTGTGTTATCAGGGGCAGACTTGCGCCAGGCGGTTGCAACAGAGCTTGGTTTAGCTGTCGATAATGAAGCAACCTTGGTTGATAACATTCAGCATAAGCTCATTGAATTGCACAATTCTGGTTTAAGAGTGGTGGCTATTCTTGATGAAGCTCAGGCTCTATCGGATGAAGCGCTCGAAACATTAAGGTTGTTTGGTAACCTTGAAACGGAAGATAAAAAACTGCTGCAGATTGTCTTATTAGGTCAGCCAGAATTGGATGCTCGATTAGAGGCGTACCACCTAAGGCAGTTTCGCCAAAGAATCACATTTAGTTCGACACTGAGACCGCTGAATCTCGATGAAACGGTGGCTTATATTGATAATCGAATCGCTAAATCTGGTGGTAGCCCTGAGTTATTCAGCTTGAATCAAAAAAAGGCGATCTGTCGTTCGTCGTTAGGTATCCCTAGATTGATAAACCAACTTTGCCATAAGGCTCTATTGCTTTCGTTCAGTGAAGATAAGAAAAGTATCGACAACCAACATCTTTTTTCAGCTATGCATGAAACGTACGATGTGTGTAAGCCTAAATTTAAAACGCCAATACTGTGGGGTTGGAATTAATTATGAGCGTCATTAACAACGCCTTGTCTGAATTGGCAAAGAAAAAATCAGCGACTTCGATTGAAGCGGCAGTCGTACCTAAAGTAAAAACGCGTTCCCCCCTAGTTTGGGTTGTTGCGGGTTTTACTTTGAGTTTAGCGATGGGCGGCTGGGCGATATCGCAAGGCCCTGTGATTGATCAGTCTATTGTTGAGCAGTCAATCTCAACTCGAGATTTACAGGTTCAAGTCTCTGTCGTTGATGATTCAAATGGCATTCAGGAAGTTGCTCAACCTATCTCATCGCCAACTAAGAAATTGGTGACACTAGACTCTGCGATCCTTTCAACAGAAAACACTGCGATGGCAAAAAGCGCTCAATCTAAGCCTAGTGTTTCCGAATCAGTTGTTATGTCTGCCCCAAAAGCGACAAAACAACAAACACCGGCTAAAGCTCTAAGCGTGCCTGAAACGACTAAGACTGAAATTCCCCAACCGATTTACGTTGCTAGTGTGGCAAAAAAAGCCCCTGCGTCTATCTCTAATGAGCCTGTAGCCTCTGGTGATTCAGAAAATAGCGGAATGTTGATCGAACAGGTTGAGTTAACTCCGGAACAGCTATCTGTGAATGCACAAGGTCGAGCTCAGAAAGCGCTTGATGCGAACGATCTTACTGGTGCGTTGAAGGGCTACACTGAAGCTCTACGCTACACGCCACGAAATGAAGATGTCCGTCAGAAACTTGCGATTCTCTATTTTGGTAAAGGCGATACTCGCAAAGCCTATGAGCTTTATCAGTCTGGAATTAAGCTCAACATCAACAGTGAAAAATTGCGATTAGGGTTATCTAAACTGCTGGTTAAAGCGAATCAATCAGAAGCGGCGCTGAGCCCTTTAGTACACATGCCTCCGCATCCAACTCAAGAGTATCTAGCAATGCGTGCGGCGTTGAGCCAAAAATCACAGCAAGAAGAAATCGCACTCGAGAGTTACCAAAAGTTGGTTGAGGTCGATTCAGATAATGCTCGCTGGTGGTTAGGCTTAGCGATTCAGCAAGAACGTCAACTCGATTTCACAGCTGCTAAAGCGTCATACCAAGGTGCGTTAACCAGAGTCGGTATCTCATCTCAATCACAAAGCTTTGTGCGTGACCGGTTAAAAATACTCAATGCTTTAGAGGAGAGCGGCGATGCAAATTAGATTAAGAAAAAGACTTGGTGATTTGCTTGTCGAAGAAGGCATTATCACTGAGGCTCAAGTTGAACAAGCACTGGCCGCTCAGAAAAGTACTGGGCGTAAGCTGGGTGATGCGCTAATTGAGCTTGGCTTCTTGTCAGAACAGCAAATGCTGAGCTTTTTGTCGCAGCAGTTAGCGATTCCTCTTATTGATTTAAGCCGAGCCGTTGTCGATGTTGAAGCAGTACAGCTTTTACCCGAAGTACATGCTCGTCGCCTTCGTGCATTGGTTATTGGACGCCAAGGTGACACTTTGCGTGTTGCAATGAGTGACCCTGCGGATCTGTTTGCCCAAGAGTCTTTGCTTGGTCAGCTCGGCGATTACGCGCTTGAATTCGTTGTTGCTCAAGAAAGGCAATTGGTTGATGGCTTCGATCGCTATTATCGAAGAACCAAAGAGATTGCCTCGTTTGCTGAGCAACTTCACGCTGAACACCAAGTTAATGATGCTTTTGATTTCGATATCGCTGAAGAAGACAGTGATGAAGTTACCGTCGTTAAGCTGATCAACTCACTATTTGAAGATGCTATTCAGGTTGGTGCTTCGGATATCCATATCGAGCCAGATTCAAACGTATTGCGTCTTCGTCAGCGTATTGATGGTGTGCTGCATGAAACATTGCTGAATGAAGTGAATATTGCTTCAGCACTTGTACTGCGCTTGAAGCTGATGGCAAACCTCGATATTTCAGAGAAACGTCTTCCTCAAGACGGCCGATTTAATATCCGAGCTAAAGGTCAGTCGGTTGATATTCGTATGTCGACCATGCCAGTACAGCACGGTGAATCAGTGGTTATGCGTCTTCTTAACCAATCAGCGGGCCTACGTAAACTAGAAGAGTCGGGCATACCGAGTGATCTGTTGGTTCGTCTGCGTCAACAATTGCGCCGTCCACATGGCATGATTTTGGTTACCGGCCCAACCGGCTCAGGTAAAACAACAACCTTATACGGCGCGTTAAGTGAATTAAACGAACCGGGTAAAAAGATCATTACTGCGGAAGACCCGGTGGAATACCGCCTACCTCGTGTGAATCAAGTTCAGGTAAACCCTAAGATCAATCTCGATTTCTCTACTATCTTGAGAACCTTTCTACGTCAGGATCCCGATATTATTCTTATCGGTGAGATGCGTGACCACGAAACCGTTGAGATAGGCTTGAGAGCTGCACTGACCGGCCACTTAGTATTAAGTACGTTACATACCAATGATGCGGTAGACAGCGCGTTGCGTATGATGGATATGGGTGCTCCGGGTTACTTGGTCGCGAGCGCTGTTCGAGCAGTAGTCGCACAGCGATTAGTTCGTAAAGTGTGTACAGATTGTAAGGTTGAGGATGAGTTAGATGAACCTCGCAAGCAATGGCTGAGCGTCCGTTTCCCTAACCAAGTAGGTGTGCCGTTTATGAAAGGCCGTGGTTGCCAGAACTGTAACTTAACGGGTTACCGCGGGCGAATTGGTGTATTTGAAATGTTGGAGCTAGAGCAAAACATGATGGATGCACTGAGAGCTAATGATGCGGTAGGTTTTGCTCAAAAGGCGAGACAGTCTGAAAACTATAAACCGTTATTGGCTTCTGCGATGGAATTGGCTCTGCAAGGTGTCGTGAGTCTTGATGAGATAATGCATCTTGGCGAAGGTGATGCGTCCGGTGCCACTGACCCAATTTATCTGTAGGGGTAGAATGATATGCCAACGTATCGTTATGTAGGTCGCAGCTCTGATGGTAGTCAAGTAAGTGGGCAATTAGACGCGAATAACGAAGATCTTGCTGCTGAAAGCTTGATGAGTAAAGGGATCATTCCAACCTCTATCAAACTGGGCAAAAGTGGTGGTTCAGTCTTAGATATGGATGTATCGAGTCTGTTCTTTCCGAGTGTACCGTTAGAGGTGTTGGTTCTGTTTTGTCGACAGTTATACAGCCTAACCAAAGCGGGTGTACCACTATTAAGATCGATGAAAGGCCTCACTCAAAACTGCGAAAATAAGCAGCTGAAAGCCGCCTTGGAAGAGGTGGTTGCTGAGCTAACTAATGGTCGCGGCTTAGCGGCGTCAATGCAGATGCACCCAAAGGTATTCAGTCCGTTGTTTGTCTCGATGATTGGCGTTGGTGAAAACACAGGCCGTCTAGATCAGGCTTTACTGCAATTAGCTGGATATTACGAACAAGAAGTTGAGACTCGCAAACGAATTAAGACTGCGATGCGTTACCCAACATTCGTGATCAGTTTTATCTTGATTGCAATGTTCATTCTTAACATCAAGGTTATTCCACAGTTCTCAAGCATGTTTGCGCGCTTTGGTGTCGACTTGCCGCTGCCTACTCGTATCTTGATTGGTATGTCTGAGTTCTTTGTGAATTACTGGGGCTTAATGCTTGGAGTGATCTTTGGTCTTATCTTCGCTTTTAAAGCTTGGGTGAAGACAGACAAAGGCTTGGAAAAGTGGGATCGATTACGCTTAAAAATGCCGGTCATTGGCGGGGTAGTGAATCGAGCACTGTTGTCACGCTTCTCGCGTACTTTTGCTTTGATGCTTAAAGCGGGTGTTCCACTGAACCAGTCGCTAGCGCTTTCGGCGGAAGCTTTAGATAACCGTTTTCTAGAGTTGCGAGTTCAAGCCATGAAATCGGCCATTGAAGCCGGTAGTACGGTTTCGTCGACCGCGATTAACAGCGAAATTTTCACACCGCTCGTGATACAAATGATCTCCGTCGGTGAAGAGACGGGTCGTATTGATGAGCTATTACTTGAAGTGGCTGATTTTTATGACCGCGAAGTCGATTACGATCTGAAAACCTTAACCGCCAGAATTGAACCCATTTTGTTAACCATCGTTGCAGGCATGGTGCTGATTTTGGCGCTAGGTATCTTCTTGCCGATGTGGGGAATGTTGGATGCGATCAAAGGCTAGGGAATGCTAAATAACCTACAACGCTCACGTTTTGTTATTTGGACAGTGGTTATTCTTTTTCTTATTGTCGGTGTGCTTTCGGCATTCAAAACGGTAGAAGAAGAAGCGACTAACACGGCATTTATCGTCGCGAGCAAGCGGATTTTAGAGCAAGCCAATTTGTTCAAACAGCAGTATTTGTTATCGGGTGCTGGGCAAGAAGAAGGCTCGGAACCCCCAAAGATCTACAGCAGAACTGGATGGATAATGCCTATCCAAGGTACGGAGAGAGACTGTAACTATTGGCTGGATCAATTATATCCTCAAGGGAGCATTTTAGGGCTAAGCTCTCCAAGAGTTGAAGATAAAAGTGATAACATACACTTTCACTGTAGTTATCATTATGCTGATAAATATCAGGTAGATATATTACTCGAAAGAGAAAGGTTTAGTGTAAAAGCCAATATTTTGGCTTTGTGAAAATATTGACAGTTTTTTTATGGTTTTATACGAGCGCGAATGTATAATGCGCGTTAATAATTAGATGAGTAGGTAGAAAATGCTTAAGAATCAAAAGGGTTTCTCCCTTGTCGAATTAGTCATAGTGATCGTGGTCGTTGGTTTATTGGCGGTGGCTGCTTTACCTCGCTTTCTCGATGTGACAGATGAAGCCAAGAAATCAAGTATTGAAGGTGTTGCTGGTGGCTTTGCAACCGCAGTACTATCGGCAAGAGCACAGTGGGAAGCAGAAGCTAGGCCATCAGAGAAGATAGGTGTTGAAACATACAATACTGTAAATTATGATGGTGTTGATTTTTGGTTAACGAGATCAAAGAACAGTAACAATGTCGATACCGATTTTAGAGATGGCTATCCGTGGACTCTGAACAATAATTCGAGCACTGCTCCACAAGATATTTCAGATGAAACATGTTCTGAGTTGATGGAAAACTTGCTGCAAAATCCACCTAAAGTAGGTGCGGTTTCAGATGTCGCTAATGACTCAAATTACAAATATTCAGCGCAAGCGAATTCAGGTGATGCAACCTGTACTTACGTTCAATTAGAAGGTAGTACAGAACATGAATTTGTTTACGAAATTAAAACTGGTCGTGTGACCGTAACTTTGCAGTAAGTCTGCGTAAAATTAAACATAGAGAGAGCTTAACTATGAAAAGACAAGGCGGTTTCACCCTAATCGAACTAGTGGTTGTAATTGTTATTCTAGGTATTCTTGCTGTAACTGCGGCACCACGTTTCCTAAACCTGCAAGATGATGCTCGCACTGCAACATTAGAGGGCTTACGTGGGGCTGTAGCAGGAGCCATGGGGATCTCTTATGGTAAAGCGGCAATCAACGGCATTGAAGCTACAACATATACTGCTTTTACTGATGATAATCCAGGTACTGTAGTTGAAGGTATAGCACATAGTTTTGGTTACCCTGTTGCTGTTAACGATGAAACTGCTAACCAAGGCGGTATCATGCAAACCTTAGATGTATCAAATGAGTTCGTGGTTTTAGATAGCTCTGAAGATGATGCAACTGACCCTACAAATACTACTATTGACATTGGTATAGACGGATACACTGTGCAATGTGTTCAGTATACAGCAGCTATTGATGCGAATACGCCTGCGACTGTATTGATTGTTGATGGTGCCGATGGAAACTGTGGTTTATAATCTCCAGTGAATATTATCTAGATTTTAGGCCGGCTTTTGTCGGCCTTTTTCTTCCTATCGCTCATAAATATTAAAACTATTCATATACATAAGATCGTAAACTTCGTTATCTTGTATAATCAGTATTCGCTTGGCAGTTAGAGGCTCATTATGGATAGCAGCCCCATACCCAAAGGCTTTACTCTAGTAGAGCTGATCATCGTTATCATTATCCTCGGTATTGTTTCTACCTTTGCCGCGAGCCGCTTCGTAGGTACCTCTAGCTATTCCACTTTTACTGCGCAAGAACAAGCTACCTCTGTTATTCGCCAAATCCAAGTCAATCGAATGCAATCGAATGTTTCCGCTGCTAATGATAGCTTTCGCCTTGCTATTAATGATGACTGTTTAGGTTCCGTAACAGCTTGTCGTTTAGACCTGTCAAATAGTGCTCAGAAATCACAAGCCGATGCGCGTAGTGATTATGTGCGTATATCAGATATAACGTTTTCTCCAGCGAATACTGTTATCGACTTTGATTTATTGGGAAACCCTTCAGTAAGTGCTGGAGTGGACATTACGATTAACTCAACCACTTCGAGCAATAGCGCCCAAGTCTGTATTAATTCTCAAGGTTATGTACGTGAGGGAGCATGTCTATGATTCGCTCACGTGGTTTTACTCTGATTGAAAGCATTGTTGTGATTATCGTTTTGGGTATTGCGATGGTCACGATTACCAGTTTTTTAGCACCACAAGTGGCAAGTTCAGCAGACCCACAATATCAAAACCGTTCCGTGGCCTTAGGTCAGAGTTTGATGAATCAAATTTTGGCTAGAGGATTTGATCACAGCAGTGATTTTGATGGTGGGATAATGCGTTGTGGTGATGCAGGTGCGACTGCTTGTTCTGCGCCTAATGAACTTGGTGTTGATGGCTCAGAGGCAACGCCCGCTGCTTTTAATGATGTCGATGATTATATTGGCTGTTGGTACACCGATACCACTGAATCAGCATGTGTATCTCCTATTAAGTACCCACTTGCTAATATCCTAGATGAAAATATTGAAGGCAGTTATGCCAATTTTAGAGTTGAAGTCTCCGTATTTTACGATCAAAACATGGATGGTATTAACGATAATGCTATTGGCACGATGAAGCGTGTTGAGTTACAGATCTTTGGTGGCAACAACCGCTACAGCGTTATCGCTTACAAGGGGAACTACTGATGAAGCAACGTGGTTTTACCTTAATTGAGATGATTGTAACGATTGTCGTCGTAGGTGTGATTGGCTTAGCAATCGCTGGCTTTGTTGAATACGGCATGAAAGGTTATGTCGACACTATCGATAGACAAAAGGTGCAAGTAAAAGGGCAGTTTGTTGTTGAGAAAATGTCGCGAGAAATCAGTCACGCGGTCCCTAATAGCTTTACTGAAGATCAGACTTTTTTACCTACACTTGCTTTTGATAGAAAGTGTCTTTCATTCTATCCGATCAAATATTCCGGTTTTTATCACTTCGATGAACTAGGCAATCAGTTGGACTTCATTGTTGGTCAAGATGCCCCAAGTCTCTCTGTAGGAGACTATCTTATTATAAATCCTAGTAGTTTTAATGATTTGGCAGTGGAATCCAATAAACGAATTGACGTTTCGGGTGCGGTGCAAAATACCAACTCTTTCAGTATTACAGCTTTGAGTCTTGTGAGTGAGTCGATCGCACAACGACATTATATCTATGAAAACAAGAATTATGTCAGCTTCTGTATAGTGAACAATACTATCGAAGGACAAGGTGTTATTGAACGAAATGGCATAAGGGTCACAGATAGCGTTAACTATACAAAAAGTAACTTCCGTTACGAAGAGCCAAGTTTACAAAAAGGTGGCGTGATTCACATCGATCTTGTACTTGAGCAAAACAACGAAGTAAGTGTTTACCAACAAGATGTGCAGGTACTTAATGCGCCATAGTAAATCATCTCAAAAAGGCAGTGTTTTGGTCGTCGTAGTATTTGTTATTGTGGTGATGGGCTTCCTCGCGACTTCTTTAGTGCAAGTTCAGTGGTCAAATCACGATACATTGACACGTAAACAACTGGGAACTCAGGCTTGGCTTTTAGCGCATTCTGCAAATGAGTGGGCACTTACTCAAGTTTATCCATTAACTGTTTCGCCTGCGGTTTCAACCAGTGTGAGCACCGTCTGTGGTAACTTAAATTCAAACCAAGTGAGTAGTGGGATGTCGACTATCTGTGCAGTTGAAGAGTTAACTTGTACTCCGATCGGAATTTTAGATGATGTTGGTTTTTTTAAGATTGAATCAACAGCCGTTTGTGGCTCAGGCATTAACCAAGTACAGCGTATTCAAGAAGTTTGGGTGAGGGAGTCAATACGATGAAAGCATGTAGATATATTTTAGTTGCCTGTTTCTGCCTATTCCCTTTGATCGCGACAGCGTCGACTTGTAACGTAGATCCGAGCGGTGAATTTAAAATATCATTTAATATCAATTCCGCCCAGCTTGTTGAATCTGTGTTTGCAGAGCAAGAGCCCGGAAATAACCGCCCGGAATACACCATCTGGACCAATGATATTAATGAGCCTACGGTGGGAGATACGCCCTTTATTCGCGATCCTCGTTACATGGTTGGTGGGGGAGACTATAGTGTTCAACTGATTTATCAGCCGGGAGCGGGAAATGATGCCGGAACCGCAGACTACTACGTTGACGATGGGCAGGGTTTTACTTTTTTAGGCAATTACCCCGCAGACTTTAAAGGTATTCACCCGCAAAGCGTCGATATTAATAGTGGGGACAGTACTGAACTAGAATGTGACAGCTCGGATATCGAGCCACCGCCGGTTTATTCAAACGATGCTCAGTATGAATTTGGTATCGTTCAGTGCTCTGGTGGAGAATGTAAGATCCCACTGACTCAGTCTTATACCAACACGCCACTGGTGTTTGTGATGCCAACCATTGATTCAAGTGCCCCTGACGCGGATGCTCCTGCAACGTTAATGGTTACCGAGGTAAGCAAAACCGAAGCGACCATCAAGCAGATTAAGGCGCCAAAGAATGGCGGTGGTTCAGATTTAGATAGCCAACCGATAACAGAAGTCAGTTACCTTGCGATTGAGCCCGGTGTGGCCGATTTTAATGGCCATGAAGTCATAGCGGGTTATTTGAACACCGATGCAGCCAGTGCTAAATCAGGCTCAAATAGTAATGATAGAGTCCTTTATAGCGATTTTGGCGGAGCTGGCTTTTCTTCTAATCCGGTGGTATTGCATCAAATTCAAACTCGAAATAACAATGATAAATGGATGACCTCTGGCAAGGTTAGGCGAACCGATGAAACGTCATACATTGATTTGTTTTTGGAGCTAAGTGCTTCTCACCGCAGTAACGATGATTATGACGATGAGAAGATCGCGTTTTTAGCGACGTTAGCCACCAATACTAACCTTGATGTTGATGGTTTTAAGGTTCAATTTGCAAGAGGGTATGATACGCCAAGTCAAAGCGGTAATGACCCAATGTTGGATGGCTGTGAGGATAAGTATGCTACCACCTCTCTAACGAATATTGACGGGATCATAGCTAATAAACAAGAGAGGGCTGGTGGACACGGAGGCTGGCTACGTCGATGTAACATTAACACGAACCAAGTTAGCTTTGTTGTAGATGAGGACTTTAGAGACCGCACGCATATTCCGGAAGAAGTGGGTTACTTTGCGTTTGAGTTACCTGAGGTGGTTCCTGTTGCCAACGTGTGTAACTTGTTTCCCGAGCCCATTCAGAGTTGGACTGGTGTGAATAGCTCATTGACGGTTACCAGCCAGCAAACAAAATTTAGCGGCTGGTCTAATAACTATATTAATCAATCTTTAAAAAAGGTCTCTGAAGGCTATGAGCTCTTTAATGATAAATGGACAACAAAAGATGACTTTTTATTATTGGGTTTTGATGATGCGAGTGAGTTTTATCATATTTATAATTTTCCAGTGTGTGATGAACATCAATGTGATGTTGGTAATAATGATAGCCAACTTGAATTAAGAAAGATTAAAGGCAGTTACGTAACCTCTATTGCAGAAAAAAATCCATCAGAAAGTTTAACCATTACGGGCAAGGCTTCGGATATTTTGCAGAGCTGCGGAGCGGACTCAGAGATATGTTCTTACCAAATTAACGGTGAAACAATAGATGTTTTCATTGAGAGTAACTTGTCTAAGCTCGTTATCAACAAGCAGGGGAATGATTATAATCTAGTTCGAGTCGTCTTAGATGAAGACAGTTATATCTCAGATGTTAAAGTTAGTGGAGGGGCGGGTGTAGAACTGGTTTTTCCTGATAATTCCACGGTGACCTTTGATAATTATGAGCATGATGCAGGAGATTTGGTATATGCCTTTGAGGGCAACTCTCAAATAAATGTGATAACACGTATGAAGTTTAACTTGGCAGTTGATATACAATCTGACTTCGCTTATCCCATTATATACGCTCCTAAAGGTGAGGTCATATTTGACGTTGGGAACTCTACTTTCAAAGGATTTATTCTCGCAGATACTGTAGATTTAAATCAGACAGCTATTCATGGTGCCGTGACAGCGAGAGTCGCCGTGCTTGATAATGGTGTAACGATAATCAAACCTGATTATTCTTGTGAACCCCCAGTACAGCAAGGATTATTGGTTGTAGAACCTCAACAATTATATAGCCTAACCTGTGAGCGAATTCCGGTTGAGTTTCGCCTAGAAGAGAATGGCGAATTGGTCGACTCTAATGAGCAGTTTGAAGCGACGGTAACCCCAACGGGAACGCGATGGTGTAAGGGTGAAGCTAACAATGCGTGTGAAACTCCGGATTATACGTTTGATGGTGGCATTCGAACCTTGTATTTAGACTCTGATACGGTTGGTAGTTTCAGTGTTGGGGGTGTCTACGATTCAGAGCCCGCAACATCGACACAAGTTTTTTATGTGCCCTATAAGTTTGATACAAGCCCAAGCCAAATACATATGAATGCAGCTCAAGACTCTCAAGAGTTAGTGGTAGAGGTGACGGCTCAAGCTTGTGATCAAGGCGTTGTTAGCCCAGTAAATGGCTATACTAAAAACTTATCATTTGATGCTTCTAAAGATTACTTTCTTGAAATGCCTACCCCTGAAGATGGATCACTTGATGACTTCTCAGTTACAGATCTAAATTTTGATAATGGTGGTGCTACAACTGAAGTAAATTGGAGCAATGTTGGGCAAGTTAATGTAGTTATCAATGATCCTAGCTTTGATTGTTCTGAAATTGAAGGGTGTCCTATTTATGAACAGCCTGATTCCGCAAGTTCGGGGTTGGTTGGTAGCTTTGTTGTCAAATCTAAACCTTATGAGTTTGCTGTATGTACTGATAGCGATTCAAGTGGAACGAGTACAGAATCCAGTAGTAGTGGCTTTGTTGCAGCGGGGGAGAGCTTTGATGTGGACGTGAAACCCATGATTACCGGAGCTAATGTAAATTCCGTATGTTCAAATAATGTAGGTGTTCCTTCGAATTATTTTGTGTCTCAAGCTTCGATCAGTGTTTCCCATTATTTAGACACACCAAGTGAGGGTGTACTTGGCTATTTGATGCCCGACACGATATCTCCGAGTATTTCAATTAGTGATCAGTCAAATGGTGGGTACCAACTTGATGGGTTAACCTACTCAGAGGTAGGAAGTTTTGAATTGGTTGCAATTGAAACGGGTAACTTTTATAGCACCATTGCCCCTCCAAATGGTGATTCAGGTGTCACTGGGTCTAAAACTATCGGCCGTTTTTACCCCAAATACTTCATGCAAGGTGACCCTGAGTGGAATGTTACAAATCAAAATAATATTGCGTACCTAAGTCAACCTTATGACTCTACAGTTCACCAAGTATATCCAATGGCATCAGGTGAAAGCAGTGTTGGTAACGCGCTTAACAACTATCAATTCTTTGCCCCGAGCCTACAAGCCAGTTTTGGTGTTCTAGATGATACAGCTGTCGATAATGGGTTCTTGCTGGATACTGAGGCAGGCACTTGGTCTACTGATCGTAAGCATTGGTTGTTGAACGATAGTGCCGCTGTTCTTCAGCGAGTTACGGATTTGGATGACGTTAGCCGCAGAGATGCACCGTTTAATACTTCAGATGCTAACTCCACTATTACCCACTTTGGCTTGACTGTTGCAGGAGTTGATCCTGTTTCATTTACTGACTCTGATATTTTGACTGATTCTGTCGAGTTTCCGGTCCAGCCTCCAGCTCGTTATGGTCGAATGGTGCTAGATGATATTGGTGGCAATTCTGATACTACTCTAACTATTCCATTGCGCGCTGAGTTCTGGGATGGCAGTGAGTTTATTGTTAACGAGGATGATGACCGCAGTACCTTCAATGGGGCTAATACTTGTAAACAAGTTATTTGGCACAGTGAAGGGGCGGCAACCACTTTAGTTTCACTTAACGGTAGTGGAAATGTGGATGATGGAGAAGAAGAGGTCACAGCAAATCAAAATACGCCAGCAGGAACAGACGCGCCACGTGAGCAAGTTCGTCTGTGGTTAAGAATGGATGACTCTGAGCCTGATAGCGATGGCGGAAATAACATCTCATGTAGTGGCAGTGATCAAGATCAACCATGGCTACGTTACAACTGGCGCCAACTGGGTGATGAAGATCCATCCACCGTCGTCACATTTGGTATCTACCGTGGTAACGATCGTGTGATCTACCGAGGTGAAAGTGGCTTAACAGGTCAGTAATAATATAATTTTTGCCCCTTAAGTTAGGAATCTGTAAGAAATTGCGGGTTTCAGTCCATGTTTGTACTTCAATGCCTTGCCGTAACAGCAAGGCATTGGTACATTTAGTGCAATTTTTGTCTTCTAATTCTTGCAGGATGAGCGAAGAATATGTTTAAAAAACTTCGTGGCATGTTTTCAAACGACCTATCGATTGATTTAGGTACAGCCAATACCCTTATTTATGTAAAAGGCCAAGGCATTGTTCTTGATGAGCCTTCAGTTGTAGCTATTCGCCAAGATCGTGCGGGTTCTGCAAAGAGTGTCGCTGCTGTTGGCCACGCTGCTAAGCAAATGCTTGGTCGTACGCCTGGTAACATCTCAGCGATCCGTCCAATGAAAGACGGTGTAATTGCCGACTTTTACGTAACGGAAAAAATGCTTCAGCACTTCATCAAACAAGTGCATGACAACAGTGTGCTTAAACCAAGTCCTCGTGTTTTGGTTTGTGTACCTTGTGGTTCAACACAGGTTGAGCGTCGTGCTATCCGTGAATCAGCGTTAGGTGCTGGTGCTCGTGAGGTTTACCTAATCGATGAGCCTATGGCTGCTGCGATTGGTGCTGGCCTACGTGTCTCTGAGCCAACAGGTTCAATGGTTGTTGATATCGGTGGTGGTACTACTGAAGTTGCGGTTATCTCACTGAACGGTGTGGTTTACTCGTCTTCTGTTCGCATTGGTGGTGACCGTTTTGATGAAGCGATCATCAACTACGTTCGTCGTAACTACGGCAGCTTGATCGGTGAAGCGACAGCAGAGAAGATCAAACACGAAATCGGTTCAGCTTACCCTGGCGATGAAGTCGAAGAGATCGAAGTACGTGGTCGTAACCTTGCTGAAGGTGTGCCTCGTAGCTTTAGCCTAAACTCAAACGAAATCCTTGAAGCACTTCAAGAACCTCTATCTGGCATCGTATCTGCAGTCATGGTTGCACTTGAACAGTGTCCACCAGAGCTGGCTTCTGATATCTCAGAAAACGGTATGGTACTAACAGGTGGTGGTGCACTGCTTAAAGACCTTGATCGCCTGTTAACAGAAGAAACAGGTATCCCTGTTGTTGTTGCAGAAGAGCCATTAACGTGTGTTGCTCTAGGTGGCGGTAAAGCTCTAGAGATGATCGACATGCACGGCGGCGATCTGTTCAGCGAAGAATAATATCTAGTGTTAGGCTCTTTTCTTATCTAGTTTTATGTAAAGAGCCTAGGACCTTGTCTATAGGATCAAATGTAGCTCTAGGACCAAATATAGAATGAAGCCAATTTTTGGTAGAGGTCCCTCTCTACAATTGCGCCTGTTTTTTGCTGTAATTTTATCAGCCAGCCTTATGCTGGCTGATAGTCGTTTAGATGCTTTCTCAAATGTTCGCTATCTATTAAACAGCATGGTTGCGCCTATTCAATATGCAGCCAACTTGCCTCGCACTATGTTCGATGGTGTTTACGACCGTTTTAGCACTCGCAAAGGGTTAATTGAATCTAACCATAATATTAAACGAGAAGTCTTGCGTCTGAAGAGCGAGCTGATTCTGCTTGAGCAATATCAAGAAGAAAACAAGCGCCTTCGTAAGCTGTTAGGCTCGCCGTTTATCCGTGATGAGAAGAAAGTCGTCACAGAAGTTATGGCGGTAGACACTTCACCATATCGCCATCAAGTCGTGATCGACAAAGGTCAGATTGATGGGGTGTATGAAGGTCAGCCGGTGATCAACGAAAAAGGCATTGTCGGCCAAGTCACTTTCGTTGCTGCTCATAATAGTCGTGTATTACTACTCACTGATGCAAACAATGCGATTCCTGTTCAGGTTATTCGTAATGACATCCGTGTGATTGCTTCGGGCAATGGCATGATTGATGAGATCCAGCTAGAGCACATTCCAACCAGTACCGATATACAAGAAGAAGATCTGTTGGTGACATCAGGTCTTGGTGGGGTATATCCAGAAGGTTATCCAGTCGCCTATGTTACGGCCGTTGATTACGACCCGAAACGTGAGTTCGCTGTGATTAAAGCAGAGCCTGTGGTTGAGTTCGATAAGCTCAGATACCTGCTGCTTGTATGGCCTGATGAAAACAAACAGATGCAAGCGGATCAATCGAGCATAGAACAAGCATTGTTAGAGGGCGAAGATGGCCAATAGCGTTTTGAGAAGCAAGGTAGTAATTTTCTGCTCATTTTTAATAGCACTGATTCTGCAGACGATCCCTTGGCCTGGTAGCTTAGATTTATTTAGACCATCTTGGTTACTGCTGGTTACGTGTTACTGGGTTTTGGCTCTACCGCATCGTGTTAACGTGGGTAGTGCTTTGATTTTAGGCTTATTGTGGGACCTTTTGATCGGCTCTACTCTGGGTATTCGAGGCATGATGATGGCAATAGTGATGTACATTATTGCGATGAACTTCCTCGTCATTCGTAACATGGCGTTATGGCAGCAAGCGATGATCATTGCCGCGTTAACGGTCTTGTTTGAGGTGTTGATCTTCTTTGGTGAATATTTGATCCAAGATGTTGTTTTCAATCCGTTATCGTTATGGAGCGCATTGATAAACTGTATACTTTGGCCTTGGATGTTTTTATTAATGAGACGCGTGCGTCGCCATTGGCATGTGAGGTAGCGTGACGATGGAAAAGAAACATTTAGTTTTGGCATCCGGCTCTCCACGCCGCAAAGAATTGCTATCTCAACTCGGTTATGAGTTTTCTGTCCTCGTAACCGATGTTGAAGAGTGTAAACACGCTCAAGAAACCGCCGAAGAATATGTTAAGCGACTATCTTTAGATAAAGCTTTAACTGCGTTGTTTTTATTGAAAGATAACCCTTCTGAAAGGCAGCATGTCGTTCCTAGTTCTGATACTGTAGATCATGGCTCTGATATAGTCGTTCTTGGTTCTGACACAGTCGTCGTAAGCCAAGGGCAAGTGCTTGAGAAACCCACCGATTTTGCTGACTCTAAGCGCATGCTTACTCAGTTAGCGAATGAACGTCACCAAGTGATGACGGCGGTTTCTGTGGTTTCAGAAGAAAAACAAAGAACAGAAGTCATTATTACCGACGTATGGTTTAAACCCCTCAGTGAAAAAGAAATAGAACAATACTGGCAAACAGGGGAGCCATGCGATAAAGCCGGTAGCTATGGGATCCAAGGTTTGGGCGGACGCTTTGTCACCCGAATCGAAGGTAGTTATTACGCCGTTGTCGGCTTACCTTTATTTGAAACGGACCAGCTACTGCAAGAATTCTTATAATTACTAACCTGAGGTGCACCATGAGTGCTGAATTGTTGCTGAACGTGACCCCGAGTGAAACTCGTGTGGCCATGATTGAAGGGGGGGCTCTTCAAGAGATCCATGTCGAACGAGATGCTCGACGCGGTATCGTAGGAAATATCTATAAAGGACGTGTAAGCCGTGTTCTTCCGGGAATGCAGGCGGCTTTTGTGGATATAGGCCTTGAGAAAGCAGCTTTTTTACACGCCTCTGATATTGTCCCACACACTGAATGTGTCGCTGAAAACGAAAAGAAGCAATTTCAGGTTCGTGATATTTCAGAGCTTGTCCGTCAAGGGCAAGACATTGTGGTGCAAGTGGTCAAAGACCCTCTTGGTACTAAAGGTGCTCGCTTAACCACTGATATCACTCTACCGTCTCGTTATCTGGTATTTATGCCGGGCGCAAGTCATGTTGGTGTATCTCAACGTATCGACAGCGAGTCTGAACGTAACCGTCTTAAAAAAGTCGTGTCTCGTTACTGTGACGAACACGGTGGCTTCATCATCCGCACAGCAGCAGAAGGTGCAGATTCAAATGAGTTGGCACAAGATGCCGCATTCTTGAAGCGATTATGGCTAAAAGTATTAGAGCGTCGTGGTAAGCACAAGGCGCGTACTCGTTTGTATGGTGAGCTTTGCTTAAGCCAACGTATCTTACGTGACTTCGTCGGTACTGAGCTGAGCAAGATTCAGGTCGATTCTCGTCTAGAATATGAAAACCTAAAAGAGTTTACCTCTGAATACGTGCCTGAGCTGACAGACAAGCTTGAGCTGTATGAAGGTGATAAGCCTATCTTTGATATGTACGATACCGAGAACGAAATTCAGCGTTCATTGGATCGTAAAGTCGAATTAAAGTCTGGTGGATATCTGATTATCGACCAAACTGAAGCGATGACCACGGTTGATATCAACACTGGCGCGTTTGTTGGTCGTCGTAATCTAGAAGAGACGATTTTCAACACCAATGTAGAAGCGACTCAAGCGATTGCTCGTCAGCTGCGTCTACGTAACTTAGGTGGCATCATCATTATCGACTTTATTGATATGTTGTCTGAGGAACATCGTAAGCGAGTACTAACTTCTTTAGAGGCTGCGCTCGACAAAGACCGTGTGAAAACCAATATTAATGGCTTCACGCAGCTTGGGTTGGTTGAGATGACTCGTAAACGTACTCGTGAAAGTATTGAGCATATCCTATGTTCGAGCTGTCCTGCTTGTGAAGGCCGCGGCAGTGTGAAGACAGTTGAAACCGTTTGTTATGAAATTCTTCGAGAGATCACGCGAGTGAATCGTGCGTACGACGCCGATAAATTTGTGGTCTATGCGGCAGCTGCCGTAGCTGAGGCGTTAGAGGGCGATGAATCTCATGCGCTTGCGGAGCTTGAAGTCTTTATTGGTAAGCAAGTTAAAATCCAGGCTGAGCCTCTGTACATACAAGAGCAGTTTGATGTTGTTATGATGTAATGGAAATTTTGTGAGCTCAAGCGTTACTCTGATTCTACGTGCATGTTTATGGTTAGTGGTTACTCTCTTAGTAACGCTAGCCATTGCCGTTACTACACTGCGTGTAGCCTTGCCCAATTTAAACAAGTATCAATCTGAAATTGAGCTTTGGGTAAACCAACACTCCGGTTTTGATTTTTCGATTCAAGATGTGGGCGGTTTTTGGCGTAACACTCACCCCTCTATTGCTCTGCAAGGCGTTAAAGCTAGCCTCCCCAATGCAGAAGATGTGACCTTCTCTGTTGAGCGTGTTGAAGTCGAGTTTGACTTAATTCAATCGGTCGTACAGATGCGCCCGGTTGTGGCCGAGTTGGTCATGAATCAAATGTATCTTGATATCCGCTCAATCGAGCTGTTTGCTGGGCAAAATGGCAAAGATGAGCCTAAAGATTCTGGCTCTTCCCAGCGAGCGATGCAAGAGCTCGATAATTTACTGCTAAAAACACTAGTCGATGTAACTGCAAAAGATTCTTCTATTCTTTATCACTCTGTTTCGGGTGAAGAACGTCAGCTCGATATAGAAACCTTAAAATGGCAAAACTCAGACAAACATCACCTTGCTGAAGGTGTGGTGAGTATCAAAGGTGCCAATCTAAACTCTCTGTCAGTGAGTGCTAACTTTATTGATGGTGGGTCACTGACTGATGTGACTGGTGAGTTTTATGTCAGTGCCGACAGCATTTCTGTTAAGCCATGGCTTACGCATTATATGCAGGCGGAATCCGGCATTGAAACGGGTACTGTGAGCTTGAATAGCTGGCTTACGCTGCGAAATAGCAAGCCAGTGAGCGCTTATGTTGAGGTTTTACCCTCAGAACTGGCGTGGAACGAAGATGGCGAGCATGACCTCATGCTTGAGTCCGGTGTCTTTAAGTTGTCGCCGACTGATGATGGTTGGCAAGTAAATGGTCACTCACTAAACCTTAGAACGGATGACACACCTTGGCCGGAACTCGACGTAGCGTTCAAGTGGAATCAAGGTCCATGGCAACTCAACATTTCTGAGCTGGATATTGCGACTATTACTCCGTTGATTAAGCTGCTGCCTGACTCTGAACAATCAACCAAAATGATTAACGTATTGGCGCCGGGCGGCTCTGTTTCTGATATCCGTGTTTCCATGGGTTCGGGAATTGACAGTTTACGTTATTCAGCCAGTTTTTCTGATCTTGCTATCGAGCAGTGGGAACTAGTCCCAGGCTTTAGCCAAGTGTCTGGTAGTGTGTTTGGTTCGGCCTCGGAAGCGAAAGCTAGCCTGCATGTTATTGACGATGTGTTCCCTTATGGTGACGTATTCCAAGCGCCTTTGAATATCAAACAAGGTCAGGTTGATATTGTTTGGCAGCAAGATGAAAACGGCTGGAAGCTGTGGTCAGACAAAATCACAGCTGCCACCCCCGATTTACAAGTACTAGGCGCATTCCGCTTAGACTTCCCAAAAGATGCGAGCCCGTTTTTATCCTTCTACGGCGAAGCGGACGCTTACAATGTCGGTGAAACATGGCGCTACTTACCTACACTGGCTCTTGGGCAAGATCTAACAGACTACCTTTCAACTGCGATTCAAGCCGGTAAAGCGGATACCGTAAAACTGTTGTGGCATGGTGATTTGTCTCAATACCCATACACTAACCACGATGGTATTTTCCAGGTTTGGGTTGGCTTAGAAGATGCGAAATTCAGCTTTGATACCGCGTGGCCACTGATTACTGATCTTCAGCTTGATCTGTTGTTTGAAAATGATGCGATGCATCTGGATTCTCGCTCAGCTCAACTGATGGATGTGACGGCAGATCGAATCACAGGACGCATTCCTTATTTAGGGGAAGGCGGCCATATTGAAATTGAAGCTAAAGCGACGGCGTCTGGCAACGCAGTACGCGATTACATGACGTCTTCGCCACTGGTGGGCTCGGTAGGCGCAGCCTTAACCGCACTTCAAGTGAGTGGTGATGTCTCTTCTGAGTTCCAGCTGAATATTCCGTTTGATTCTGAAAAAGAAGCAAGAGCATGGGGTTACGCCGACTTAAGTGGCAACCATGTTGAGATTGAAGCGCCGCCAATGGTGCTCGAGAACACCACGGGTCGAATTGAATTTGATAATGACGTAGTGACGGCAAATGGCCTCGCTGCGGATCTGCTTAACCAAGGTATCTCGCTTGATTTTAAGGGCCTTAATGATGGTCCTGGCTATGCAGTTGATATTGATGTGTTAGGTGATTGGGACGTCAAGCCTCTAGAACCTTACATCGGTGAGCAATGGTTAAGCCGCTTATCAGGTCATGCGCAATGGCAAAGCCAGATTGATATCCAGCTGAATGATATCGGCTTTACCTACCAACTAGACTTACAGTCAGACCTAAAATACTTGGCGAGTGATTACCCATATCCATTGGCGAAAAAATCACTAGAAAGTGGCTCTGCAAGGCTACAGGCATCGGGTAACCAAGAGACGATTACCGCGCGCCTGCAATTGCCAAACACCAAGTACCAAGCTGAGATTGATATCACAGGCGACGTGCCTGAGTTAACGGCGACCAACTTAGTGCTTGGTCGCGGTGGCTACAAAATTAGCCCGGTGGTGGGCCATCACGCCCTGATTCGTACAGACAAATTCAATGCCGATGATTGGTTATCGGTTGTAATGGAACCGGTAAAGCCTTCAACGGCTGTACTTAGTCAAATGAACACGCCAACCATACCTGCGCCAAGCCGTATTACCTTTGAGAGTAAAGAGCTGATCTTGGGTGGTATCTCTTGGAATGACGTCGATTTTAGTGCTAGTAAGAACAAACAGGCGTGGCAAATGGAAGTGTCTAGCCAAGAGCTAGAAGGGGATATTAACTACCTGCCTCCTTATGATTTGACAGTTTCACTGGATCGTCTGCATCTGTTTGTTCCTGAGTGGAGTGATAAGAACAACCAAGATCAGCAACTGCTGCAACGTAAAGAACAAGCTGCGCCATTGATATCCAAATTGGATAGAGAGATCCACGATGCGATGCCAAACCTGACCCTGACGCTGAACGACTTTTGGCTGCAAGGCTACAAGGTGGGTAAGGTCGATGTTGAAATGACGAGGAACGAAGATCGTATCGAGTGGAACAAAATCCAGGTGCGAAGCGGCGGTAACAAAGCGGATGTGAGTGGCTGGTGGGAACTGCAAGGTGACAAGAGTCATTCATCGTTAACCGTTGATGTTGAAGGTGAAAACAACAGCGAGCTCATGGAGCGCTTTGGTATTACTTCCGGGATTCAAAAAGCGCCATTCGCGTTGGAAGGTCAACTAAATTGGGATGGTTCGCCTTGGGGAATCAAAATGGATACCCTTGATGGCAACGTTAAAACCAAGTTTGGTAAAGGCATTATCTCGGATGTGAGCGGCGCAGCTCGATTACTTGGCCTGTTTAGCCTAGATTCGATCATCCGTAAGATGCAGCTCGATTTCTCAGATGTGTTTGATAAAGGTATGGCCTTCAACAGCATCACCGGAACGGGCGAGATTCAAAATGGTATCTTCCTGACCAATGATCTGAACATGGATGCGGTCGCAGGTGAGATGAAAATCAAAGGTATCGCTAACCTCAACACGCGTCAGGTTGATGCTGAGGTGAACTTTACCCCAGATATTACCTCGGGTATTCCCGTATTAACGGCCTTTGCGGTAACCCCTCAAACGGCGCTGTACGTATTGGCGGTGACCACGGTTATCTCGCCAGTTGTGGAAGTCTTTACCCAAGTAAATTATTCGGTGAAAGGACCATTGGATTCACCAACGGTGAGCGAACTTTCTCGTAGCTCTGGCGAGTTTCAGCTGCCAGAGAAGCTGAGAAAATTAGCCGAATAGGCCTTAAATTAGCCGAAAAGACCTTATGCCCGAGTCAGCGAATATACGGTGAAATGCTGATTTCTGAATCATAATGAATGGAGGAGCGATACACATGGATTGTGTTGGGTTGATTCAAATGACATCTGGCCCCAGCCCTGAATTGAACTTTGAGTACCTTGCTCAAGAAGTTGCAAAGTGCAAAGAGTTGGGGGCTAAGTGGGTTGTTTGCCCTGAAAACGCGTTAGTTTTTGGCAGTAAAGCCGACTATCACCAGTGTGCTGAGCCTTTTAATGATGGCCCACTGCAAAAGAAAATCTCTGAGCTAGCAAAGCTTCACAGAATTTGGATCGTCATTGGCAGTATGCCGATAAGCACAACTAACGGAGTGACGACCACCACCTTGGTGATTGATGATTTTGGTTGCCTCGTTGCTCATTACGACAAGCTACACATGTTTGATGTGGATGTCGCTGACGCCCATAAGTGCTATCGAGAGTCGGATATTTTCACTCCGGGCAACCAAGTTGTGACAGCGGAAACGCCTTTTGGTCGCTTAGGTTTGAGTATTTGTTATGATGTGCGCTTTCCACACTTGTATTCAGAGTTACGTAAGCAAGGGGCACAAATCATTGTGGTGCCTGCGGCTTTTACAGCGGTAACGGGTCAAGCGCACTGGGAAGTACTATTAAGATGCCGCGCGGTTGAAACACAGTCGTGGATTGTCGCGGTAGGTCAAGGCGGAAAACACCCTTGCCAAAGAGAAACATGGGGACACTCAATGGTGGTTGATCCATGGGGACGAGTGGTCGCACAGTTAGACCAAGATCCTAAAAGTATGGTGGTTGAGATAGACACATCCAGTTGCGAGTCCATTAGGCAAAATATGCCCATCGCGCAACACTCTCGATTTACCAATCAATTTTAATTACAAACAAGAGCCATCTATGAGCATTAATCAAATTGAAGAAGCGCTACTGAACCCGACAGGGCTTACGGAGCAAAATATCGCAGATACATTGGCGAGTATTGCTACCCGCCAAATTGATTATGCTGATATCTACTTTCAGTCAAGCTGGCACGAATCTTTAGTGCTAGAAGACAGCATTATTAAAGACGGCTCTTTCAATATCGATTGCGGTGTTGGCGTTCGTGCAGTATCTGGTGAAAAGACTGGTTTTGCTTACTCTGACCAAATCCAATTGGATGGTCTTAAGCAGAGCGCAATTGCGGCTCGTGGTATTGCTAAACAAGGTCAAAACGGCAAGGTTCAAGCGTTCAAACGCAACTCTAATCAAGCTTACTATGATGCAGTTAACCCGCTTGCGAGTTGGGAAAAACAGCAGAAAACAGAATTACTAAAATCATTAGATGCTTACATTCGCACTAAAGAGCCGATGGTGACTGAAGTATCGGTGAGTTTAAGTGGTGTGCATGAGCAGATGCTGGTTGCTGCGACTGATGGCACTTACGCTGGTGATATTCGTCCGCTGGTTCGCTTGTCTATTAGCGTACTTGCACAGAAGGGTGATCGTCGTGAGCGTGGTAGCGCTGGTGGTGGTGGCCGTTTTGGTTACGACTTCTTCTTAAGTGATGACAAAGGCACTCAAGTTGCTTACCAATTTGCGGATGAAGCGATTCGCCAAGCATTAGTTAACCTTGAAGCGGTTGCAGCGCCTGCTGGTGCCATGCCTGTGGTTCTTGGTTCTGGTTGGCCGGGCGTTCTGCTGCATGAAGCGGTAGGCCACGGTTTAGAAGGCGACTTCAACCGTAAAGAGTCGTCAGTATTCTCTGGCAAAGTTGGTGAGCAAGTAACTTCAAGCCTATGTACGATTGTCGATGACGGTACATTAACGGATCTACGCGGTTCATTGAACGTCGATGATGAAGGTGTTAACGGTCAGTACAATACGTTAATCGAAAACGGCATCCTAAAAGGTTACATGCAAGATAAGCTGAACGCTCGTCTAATGGGTGTAGCACCGACAGGTAATGGTCGTCGTGAGTCATACGCGCATCTTCCAATGCCACGTATGACGAATACATACATGCTACCGGGCGAACACACACCGGAAGAGATCATCGCGACGGTTGAGAAAGGTATCTACGCACCGAACTTCGGTGGCGGTCAGGTCGATATCACATCAGGTAAGTTCGTATTCTCAGCGTCTGAAGCGTACATGATTGAAAACGGTAAGATCACTCACCCAGTGAAAGGCGCGACGCTAATCGGTTCTGGTATCGAAGCGATGCAGCAGGTGTCTATGGTGGGTAACGACCTAAGCATCGACCGTGGTGTGGGTGTGTGTGGTAAGGCTGGTCAAAGTGTGCCAGTGGGTGTTGGTCAACCAACATTGAAACTAGACTCGCTAACCGTTGGTGGTACTGAGTAATTCAGACTAACCTCTGCCGACTTACTTCAAAATATTAAATTGAAAAGCGCCTCCAATGTGAGGCGCTTTTTGTTTTTAGATTACTGATTCAGTGAGCGTATAGAGTCACTACATGTTCTCTTCCGCAAACTCAGCTAGTCGGCTACGCACCACACCATTGAGGTGGATGTTGGCACTGCCTTCGAAGTTTTTAAAACGCTCAACCATGTAGGTTAAGCCTGAAGTCACAGGGGTTAGGTAAGAAGAATCTATCTGCGCTAAGTTACCTGAGCAGACGATCTTAGTACCTTCACCACAACGGGTGATGATGGTTTTTATCTGTGAAGCGGTGAGGTTCTGACACTCATCCAAAAGCACAAAGGCATTTTGAATCGAGCGGCCACGCATGAAGTTGATTGATTTGAACTGGATATTGGCTTTGTCACAGATGTACTTCATCGAGCCTTCTGTGCAGTGGTCGTTCTTGTGCAGCGCTTCCAGTGTATCGGTCACAGCAGCCAACCAAGGCAACATTTTCTCTTCCTCTGTACCCGGAAGGAAACCTATCGATTCACCAATATCAGGGGTGTTGCGGGTTACGATGATCTTATCGAATTGCTTACGTTCAATGGTTTGTTCAAGTGCAGCAGCCATAGCAAGCAGTGTCATGCCCAAATTGTCCAATAGCCTGTTGGACAAAGTTTAATACCTAAATTTTGCAAGAGGATCTTGCAAAAATGCGAAACAAGTTGTTTCGTAAATCGTCTTTGCCCCTAAACGTTTAGAGCATAAGAAACTATCAATAGATTAATTTGTGTGTAAGCCTGTTGCACCAGTTTTTTTAGTCCCAGATACGACAAAGCCACAGGCAATGCCTATGGCTTTGTAAACAGCTACAGAATGTTTGTCATTCAAAACGAAGAGGGAACACATTCT
>NZ_JBFRSX010000063.1:0-25342 GCF_041473835.1 Vibrio sp. 10N.222.55.A1
CCTTAATCCTTATTTGTTAGACGTTTCTTTCAAACTAGCCGTGTGTGGTGATGTGTTCTTGAATCAGATCTAGGAATGGGTCTGCGTACTTATCGAGTTTACGTTGACCGACACCGTTGACTGCCAGCATTTCTCCGTATGAAGTAGGTAGTATTTCAGCCATATCAATCAAGGTCGCGTCACTGAATACCACATATGGTGGCAAGCCATCTTCATCAGCAATCGACTTACGCAGCTTACGCAGTTTCGCAAACAGCTTCTTATCGTAATTCTTGCTGCTTAACTTATCGGACTTAGCATTACGCACCGCTGTATCTAAACGAGGAACAGCCAATTCCAAAGACATCTCACCGCGCAGCAGCGGGCGGGCTTCTTCTGTTAGCTGTAAAGTTGAGTTACGAGTGATGTTCTGGAACAGCAAGCCTTTATGAATCAGCTGACGGAAGATACTGATCCAGTAATCATGACTGTGATCGCGGCCAATACCGTAGGTAGATAGCTTATCGTGACCATTATCGCGGACACGGATGTTCTGCATGCCTCGCATTACTTCGACCACGTAGCCCATACCAAATGACTGATTGACACGGTACACACAAGACAACGCCTTCTGTGCTTCTTGGGTCGCGTCAAAGTGTTTTGGTGGATCTAAGCAGATATCGCAGTTGCCACATTGCTTCTCGCGATATTCGCCAAAATAGTTAAGCAGAACCTGACGACGACACGTTTGCGCTTCAGCAAAGGCACTCATCGCATTCAGCTTGTGCATCTCAACTTGTTTCTGTGGGCCTTCTTCTTTCTCATCTAGCATACGACGCAGCCAACCCATATCAGCCGGGTCAAACAACATCATCGCTTCAGCAGGCAAACCATCACGACCTGCACGGCCTGTCTCTTGATAGTAAGACTCGATATTACGTGGGATATCAAAGTGCACCACGAAACGTACGTTGGGTTTGTTGATGCCCATACCGAAAGCCACAGTCGCGACCACGATCTGAATATCATCGCGTTGAAAGGCTTCTTGAACGTAAGCACGCTCATCGGTGTCCATACCAGCGTGATAACCCGCGGCGCGAATACCGTTATTGCACAGCTTCTCGGTCACCATCTCCACTTTCTTACGGCTACCACAGTAGATGATGCCGCAATTGCCCTTTTGTGTTTCTAGGTAGCGAACCACCTGTGACACGGGTTTGTGCTTCTCAACCAAGTTGTAGCGAATATTGGGGCGATCAAAGCTGCCTAAGTAAGTATGCGGGTCCAGGAGCTGTAGGCGCGAGATAATATCTTTACGCGTCGCATCATCAGCGGTTGCTGTGAGCGCCATGTAAGGCACATGCGGAAAGTACTGTTTAAGCTGGCCTAATGATGCGTATTCAGGGCGGAAGTCGTGACCCCATTGAGAGATACAGTGCGCTTCATCGACTGCAATCATTGAAAGCGGTAAACCCTGAAGACGCTCGATAAAGTCACGCATCAACACGCGCTCTGGCGACACATACACCATTTTCAGCTGACCTGAGTTCATGCGATTGAACACATTCAGCAATTGGTCACGTGGCATTGAAGAGTTAATACACTCAGCAGCAACACCATTGGCCTTCAGTTGATCGACTTGGTCTTTCATCAACGAGATCAGCGGCGAGATAACCAGAGTCAGCCCTTCACGAACCAAAGCAGGGATTTGGTAACACAGAGATTTACCACCACCGGTTGGCATAATCACCAAGCTGTCTTTGCCTTCAACGGCCAAATCAATGACCTCTTGCTGACCATCGCGAAAGCTTTGATAGCCAAACACATCTTGTAAGATGGTTTGCGCATCATTCGCGGGAGTTGGTATTTGCTCAGCAATCAGAGTGGCGGTCATTGTGGTTCCTAATCGAGGTATGAAATCAGCAAGCATCTTCGGCAAGCAAGTCGCACATTGTAGAGGGGAACGCTGGCGAATTAAACCGCAAATTGTTAGGTGAAAAGGGTTATCGCTCCTATACTGACCAACTCTCTTATAAATCTTATTAATAAGCACTCAGTGCTAGAGAAAGATGCATGACACAGGAAGAACAACAACGTACGCGCCAAGGAGTTTTGCTTGCCGTCGGCGCCTACACAATGTGGGGTATCGCCCCTATATATTTCAAATCTTTAAGTGACGTTTCCCCGTTAGAGATCCTCAGCCACCGTGTAGTATGGTCTTTTTTCCTACTCGCTTTCTTACTGCACATTGGCCGCAGCTGGCGTAAAGTCCGCGATACCCTGACCTCAAAACCAAAAATGCTCTATTTGGTAGCGACGTCTATTTTGGTGGGTGCTAACTGGCTGATCTTTATCTGGGCGGTGAACTCCAATCACATGCTCGATGCCAGTTTGGGGTATTACATCAACCCGCTGATTAACGTGTTACTTGGGATGCTCTTCCTTGGCGAACGCTTACGTAAGCTGCAATGGTTTGCTGTGGCTCTGGCTGCGATTGGCGTATTAATCCAATTAATTGCCTTCGGCTCAGTGCCTATCGTCGCCATTGCCCTAGCCTTTAGCTTTGGTTTTTATGGCTTGCTGCGTAAGAAAGTCAGCTTAGAAGCACAAACGGGTCTGTTCATTGAAACTCTGGTGATGCTGCCTCTCGCCGCAACCTACTTACTGTTTATTGCCGATAGCCCGATCTCAAACTTATCGATGAACCCGATGCAACTCAACCTATTACTGGTTGCTGCCGGTGTGATCACCACGGTTCCATTGCTGTGTTTTACTGGCGCTGCAACTCGCTTGAAGCTATCAACACTCGGTTTCTTCCAGTACATCGGTCCAAGCTTGATGTTCTTACTGGCGGTTCTGATCTACGGCGAAGCCTTTACCTCAGATAAAGCGATCACCTTTGCTTTCATATGGGGGGCACTGGTTATTTTCAGCTTTGATGGCCTGCGTAACAACAAGAAGAACAAACGCGCGAAACAGTGATATTGATCGTTTTTTACAAGACAATCCCTTAATACGCAGATAAGCTTGGTTGAATTGATGACTATTTGACCAAGCTTTTTTGTACCATGGATAAAGTCCACTACTACTCTACCCCAACAGAAGATATCAGCCTGATCCAAGCTCAATACCAAGAGTTTGCCTTTCAACGCCACTATCATTTGGACTTTCACATCGGCTTAATTACCCAAGGGCAGCAAAAGTTCGCCTACAAAGGGGCGAGCAACCATGTCGGTGCAGGCCAAGTGGTTATCATGCCACCTGATGAGCTGCATGATGGGCACTCCAAACTCGATTCAGGTTATCAAGTCAGTGTGTTTGCAGTTTCTCCCGAATGGTTTCAAGATCTTGCCGATCCCAAGCAAAATGGTCACACATTAGGCTTTTCTGAGTTGATCCTCTCCGATCAAGCTGCGTTTTTACAATTACGCAACTTACACGGCCTGTTAATCAATCAAAGCATCAGCCAACTCGCTCAAGATTGCTTACCATTCGAGGGGTTCTCAACGATTGTCGATCGTTATGCAAAATTTGGATCGAAGAGTGACATCAAACTGGGTAATCAATCGATTAATACACTCAAAGACTATTTGATGGCGAATTTGGACCAGCCAGTGCGATTAGAACAACTGTCTGAGCTGTGCGGCTTAACCACAACTCAATTCCAACGCCACTTTAAGAACAGAATGGGCATCACCCCTTACGCGTGGCTGAGCCGTTTACGTATGGAACAGAGCATGCGCCTGATTAAATCTGGGATCTGTGGTACTAAAGTCGCGCACCAAGTAGGCTTCTATGATCAAGCACACTTCTCCAAGGCATTCAAAACCACATTCGGCGTACCACCCTCACAAATCAACTAAGTGTTGATAATTTACAATTGCTCGATTTCAAATCGCGGTAAGCTACGCTCAATACGATTACTTATTTAATAATAGCGGCAACGTTATTGAGAACTGACATGAACGAAGTCACCATACTGATCACCCTCGCCTCTATCCATTTCATCGCTTTGATGAGCCCCGGCCCTGACTTTGCGTTAGTCGTGCAAAATGCGACACGCCACGGCAGACAAACAGGCTTGTACATTGCGCTTGGTTTATCTTGCGGGATCTTACTGCATTCGTTGCTCAGCCTGACGGGAATCAGTTACCTAGTCCACCAGCAACCAACCCTATTTGCCATTATCCAGTTGGCTGGCGGTAGCTACTTGCTGTACTTAGGCTACGGTGCACTTAAAGCAACCTGGCAAATCATTCAGAACCACGACGATGACGACGATACCGTCAATGCCAAAGATCTGATTCTGACCAACAAGCGTCAGGCCTTTTCGAAAGGGTTTGCGACCAATATTCTCAACCCAAAAGCTTTGGTGTTCTTTATTAGCTTGATGTCGAGCTTAGTGCCTGCCGACATGTCTCTATCAGGTAAAGGCTTTGCGCTTATTATCTTGTTTGGTCTGTCTCTGTTTTGGTTTTCACTACTGGCGTGGATGCTTTCGACTAAGGCTCTACAGAAGAAACTTAGCGAAGCAACGGTATACATCGATGGCTTATGTGGCGTGGTATTCAGCCTGATTGGCGCGAGTATTCTTTGGCAGTCGCTGTCCGGTTTAATCGCTTAAATTCGAATCAAGATTACAATTCGTTAACAACGCACTGGCTATCTAATCTTTCCGCTGCCAATCTAGCTCTGCATATTAAAAGGAGAAGATCATGCAGTGGAAAACAAAACTAACAACCCTCGCCACTTCTACCCTACTTTTTGCCTCTCACGTCAGTTGGGCAAATCAATCTGCCGATTCCGTCGCACCCGAACAAAGTAGTGGTTTAGAAACCAAACAACTCGTTAAAGCCAACGATTGGATGGTCACCGCAGCCAACCCTCTTGCAACACAAGCCGGTGCTGATGTACTTGCCCGTGGTGGTAACGCAATTGACGCCATGGTTGCCGTGCAGCTTATGCTTGGCTTAGTGGAACCTCAGTCATCAGGTATTGGTGGCGGCGCGTTCCTTGTCTATTTTGATGGCAAAGACAAACAGCTCAAGACCTACGATGGCCGTGAAACTGCGCCACTTGATGCCACCCCACGTCTATTCCAAGACGAAAACGGACAACCGCTTAAATTCTATGATGCCGTGGTTGGCGGTCGTTCTGTTGCCACGCCGGGCACGGTGCAATTGCTGTGGGACACTCACCAGAAATACGGCAAGCTCGAATGGGCATCACTGATTAAACCTATCGCTCAGTTAGCTGAAGAAGGTTTTACTATCAGCCCACGTTTAGCCACCTTGATCGAAAACGACCAAGAACGTCTGAGCCGCTTTGCGACAACTAAAGCCTACTTCTTCAATGCCGATGGCAGCCCGAAAGCCGCTGGCACGCAACTTAAGAACCCTGAATACGCGGCAACGTTACACGCTATCTCGAAGGATGGTGCTAAAGCTTTCTACCAAGGTGAGATTTCTGCCGACATCATTAACACAGTACAAACAGCGAAAGGTAACCCGGGCGTATTGGCACAGAAAGATTTCGACGCCTATTCGATCAAGCAGCGCGAACCGGTTTGTTCTGCTTATGAAAGCTACGATATTTGCGGAATGGGGCCACCAAGTTCAGGTGCGTTAACGGTTGGACAAATCCTTGCAATGACTGAGCAGTTTGACCTCAAATCATGGGGGCCAAACGACGCAAAATCTTGGCAAGTGTTAGCAGACGCTTCTCGCTTAGCCTTTGCAGACCGTGGTATGTACATGGCAGACCAAGATTATGTGCCTATGCCAACCCAAGGGTTAGTGAATACTGACTATTTGCAGGAGCGTGCTCAGTTAATTACCGCAGGTAAGGCATTAGACAGCGCACCTTCAGGCACCCCACCGTGGGATCATGCGATGCAGAGAAGCCAAGATGTTTCTATTGAGTTGCCGTCCACCAGCCACTTCAACATTGTCGATAGTGATGGCAATGTCGTATCGATGACTACCACTATTGAGAATGCCTTTGGCTCACGTTTGATGGTTAGAGGTTTCCTACTCAATAACGAACTAACCGACTTCTCATTCAAGACTCATAACGATGGCAAACCTATCGCGAACCGACTTGAACCGGGTAAGCGCCCACGTTCTTCAATGGCACCGACCATCATCATGCAAGACGATAAACCTTACATGGCAATTGGCTCTCCGGGAGGCAGCCGTATCATCGGTTATGTGGCACAAGCGATCATTGCTCACACCCAATGGGACATGGATATCCAACAAGCGATCAACCAACCACACTTCCTAAATCGCTTCGGTACCTTAGATTTGGAAAAAGGAACATCAGCGGAAAACTTCAAACCTGAGCTAGAAAAGATGGGATTTGAGGTCAACGTTCGCGATCTTAACTCGGGTTTACACGCTATTCGCATCACAAAAGATGGTCTAGAAGGTGCTGCAGACCCTCGTCGTGAAGGTGCTGCCATTGGCCAATAAGGGAAAATACTCCCTTTTTACTCCCTGTCTTGTGCGAGATCTCTCACAAGGCAGTGAGTAAATATCGATATTTAACTGCGAAATTAGGCACCTAGATATTGTAACCACTTGAAATTAAACAATACGTGCATTTATCATTCAAATAATTATATAGAAATTCGCTTATGCACCATTGCTGATAAATAAGGAATCGGTAATATGAATGGTGTCGGAAGGATGCTGACACGGAACAGGAAACGCCAAGGACTTGGTTATCTTCAGGATGAAGATTCGATTACTCAGGATGAATAATCGGCATGGATAGCGAAATGGACATTGAATGGACGCAATAGTAACTAGGATGGTTGCTACTAAGGAAAGACAATGGACACCTCTGGACGAGGAAAGGACTGAACATCAGGATGATGTCAAGGACACCGCTCAAGGAACAAGTGACGCGCGCTAACGAGGATTGTTGGCAGATCAGGATAAGATCAAGGACACCGCTAGGAAGGCGACGAAAGGAATACGCTGAAGGATAACAGCACACTATCATGGATTTGATGCATGGAGCACACTTAGTAGCCGGATTGCTGCGAGTAAGACTATAGACCCCGATGAGCGCAAGCTCTCGGGGTTTTTCTTTATCTGTCGTCCCGCTTTTTCTTCCCCTAAAACAAATAAATCAAAGACCTTTGATTACAATTCTGACATTTAAATAATTCACTTCTTAACCACTTCCGAGTAACGTAAGTCTTACTAGGCTCAACTAGTTTCATAACCATAAGTAAACTAAGGACAAATTCATGTCACACGTTACCTTCAAAGGCGCTGCTGTACCGCTAACTGGCACATTCCCACAAACTGGCGAACAAGCACCAAGCTTTGCACTAACTGCAGGCGATCTTTCTGAACTGACTCTTGCTTCTCTTGCAGGCAAGAAAGTGGTTCTAAACATCTTCCCAAGCATCGACACAGCAACTTGTGCAACGAGCGTACGTACGTTCAACGCAAAAGCGGCAGAGCTTGAGAACACGGTGGTTGTTTGTATTTCTGCTGACCTACCATTTGCTGCAGGTCGCTTCTGCGAACTAGAAGGCATTGAAGGCGTTCAACACGCTTCAACTTTCCGTTCTCCTACATTCGCATCAGACTACGGCGTAGCGATTGCAGAAGGCCCACTAGCAAGCCTAACAACACGTGCAGTTGTCGTTGTTGATGAAAAAGGTGTGGTAACACACAGCGAGTTGGTTGCAGAGATCACTGAAGAACCAAACTACGAAGCGGCACTTGCAGCACTGTAAGATCCCCTCTAGTCAGTAATCTATTGTGATCGCTTAAGGCGGTACGCAATAAAAAGAGCAGCCATTGGCTGCTCTTTTTGTTTTCAATAATGAACGGTTATTAGATGCTGAAGTATTAGATTAAAGCTGCTCTAAACGCGCGTAAGCCGTTACTAACCACTTAATGCCTTCACCGTTAAACGCTACTTGCACTCGACTCTGAGGACCACTTCCTTCGAAGTTGATGATGGTGCCTTCACCAAACTTAGGGTGCTTCACGCGAGAGCCCAAGCTAAAGCCAGTTTCATTGAAGTTCTCTTTCACAGCGGTTTGGCTAAAGCGGCCGCTGCTTGCAGGGCGGCTCACTTGCGCTTTCATACGTACTTCATCCAGACAGGTCTCTGGTAGCTCACGAATAAAGCGTGACGGTTTGTGGTACTTGTCTTGCCCGTACAATCGACGCATCTCTGCGTAAGTGATATAAAGCTTCTCCATCGCACGAGTCATGCCTACGTAACACAGACGACGTTCTTCTTCCAAGCGCCCAGCTTCTTCTGCTGACATCTGGCTTGGGAACATGCCTTCTTCGACACCCACCATGAATACCATTGGGAACTCTAGGCCTTTGGCACTGTGCAGAGTCATTAATTGAACCGCGTCGTCAAACTCATCAGCCTGACCTTCACCCGCCTCTAACGCTGCATGAGTCAAGAAAGCAGTAAGCATGCTCATCTCATCCGCTTCTTCTGGCTTTTCAAACTGACGCGTTGCCGTTACCAATTCTTCCAAGTTCTCAATACGTGCCTTCGACTTCTCACCCTTCTCTTGCTCGTACATCGCAAACAGACCCGACGATTTAATCACGTGGTCGGTTTGTTCATGCAGGCTAAGTTCTAACGTGTCATCTTCAAGCGCATTAATCAGCTCGATAAAGCGACTCAATGCACCCGCAGCACGACCGGGTAGCACTTGCTCCTCTATCAAAGCAACACTGGCTTCCCACATGGTTGCACCACGATCACGAGCGGCAAGACGAATCGTTTCTAACGTTTTATCACCCAAGCCACGCGTTGGCGTATTAACCACACGTTCAAACGCGGCATCATTACTGCGATTACTCATTAAGCGCATGTAGCTCAAGGCATCTCTGATTTCTTGACGCTCGAAGAATCGCATACCGCCGTAGATTCGGTAAGGTAGACCACCTTGAATCAAAGCTTCTTCAAGAACTCGAGATTGGGCGTTATTACGATAAAGCATCGCGGTATCTTCTAACGCACCGCCTTTCTCTTGCCACTCTTTGATTTTGCTAACCGTGAAACGTGCTTCATCTAACTCGTTATAAGCTGAGTACACAGAGATTGGCTCGCCATCGTTGCCATCAGTCCACAGCTCTTTACCCATACGCTCGGTGTTGTTCGAGATAAGCTCGTTCGACGCCTGCAGAATGGTTTTGGTTGAACGGTAGTTTTGTTCAAGTCGAACCGTCGAAGCACCTGGGAATTCATCCAAGAACTTCTGAATATTTTCGATCTTCGCACCACGCCAACCATAGATAGATTGGTCATCATCGCCTACGATCATCACGCGACAATCTGGGCCAGCCATCATGCGAAGCCAAGCGTATTGGATGTTGTTGGTATCTTGGAATTCGTCGACAAGGATATGCTTAAAGCGTGCTTGGTAGTGCTCTCGGATGTGTTTCTTATCGCGTAATAGCTCATGCGATCTCAGCAAGATTTCCGCAAAGTCGACCAAACCAGCACGGTCACATGCTTCTTGGTAAGCAGAATAGATCTTTAACCACGTTTGAGTTATTGGATCATGGTAGGCGTCAATGTGACTTGGGCGTAACCCCTCGTCTTTCTTGCCATTGATCCACCAAGAAGCTTGCTTAGCAGGCCACTGCTTTTCATCGAGGTTTTGCGCCTTGATTAAGCGGCGTAGCAAACGAATCTGATCATCAGAATCAATGATCTGGAAATCTTCTGGCAGTTTTGCATCTAGGTAGTGAGCACGAAGGATGCGGTGACAGATACCATGGAAGGTGCCGTTCCACATGCCTGACGAACTACCCATCATCAACTCTTCAATACGACCACGCATCTCTGCTGCCGCTTTGTTGGTGAAGGTAACCGACATAATAGAGAACGGTGATGCTTGCTCTACGCTTTGCAGCCAAGCGATACGATGCACCAACACTCGCGTTTTACCACTGCCTGCACCTGCCAGAATAAGTAGGTTTTCTAAAGGTGCCGCGACCGCCTCACGTTGTTTATCGTTTAGGCCATCGAGTAAAAGCGAAGGATCTATCATTGGATATGCTCACTACTGGGTATTTATACATAAAAGTTGATTATAACCTAAACACTAGGCTGCGTTTAGGATAATAAGAAGAAAAAACAATCAAAAATTAACATCATTAATTCAATAACTTAAGAGATGAAACATCATTAATATTGATAATTTTTATAATACCGTGAAATTATTTCCCGGTTGTTCCAATCCTTTTTAGTAAGCAAGTTAACAATCCATTAACCTGCGATATGAAAATACTATTAAGTCCTAGAGGGAATGACTATGAAAAATTCTAATCTTGCTGTTACAGCTGCAATCACAAGTGTACTAGCGTTCGGCGGTGCAGTTCTTACATCAGCACCTGCGGAAGCAGCAGCAAAAGAAAAATGCTACGGCGTGGCAAAAGCTGGCCAAAATGATTGTGCAACCAAAACAAGCTCATGTGCGGGTACAGCAAAAGAAGACAACCAATCCGATGCGTTCGTAGTCGTACCTAAAGGGCTATGTGGCAAATTATCAGGTGGTAACACTCAATCATCATAATTGAGCTGCTTAGTATGGTGAGCTGACATTCAGCTCACCTCCACTTCTTGTTAGGAGAATCGTTGTGACTCAAACTCTTCACCCCTACGCAGGGGTTGGCCTTAGAACACCGCACTTGGACTTCTTTAGCCAAAATCCAGCCTTAGTAAGTTGGTTAGAAGTTCACAGCGAGAACTACTTCTTAGCTCAATCACCGCAACGACAACAACTCAGAGAAATTCGTCACGCACACAACATCAGTTGTCACGGTGTTGGGTTGTCGCTAGGTTCTGTTGAGCGCATCAATCAACATCATCTTGTGCAATTAAAAGAGCTCATTGATGATATCGAACCCTTCTTGGTTTCTGATCATCTCAGTTGGAGTCAGACAGGTGGTCATTACTTCAATGACTTGCTACCGCTGCCTTACACAGAAGAAGCATTGGAAGTCTTCTGTCGTAATGTCATCGAGGTTCAAGACAGCTTGCAACGCCCGATGTTGATTGAGAACCCATCGAGCTACCTATCCTTCAAGCATTCTACTATTCCTGAGTGGGAGTTTTTGGCTGAGGTACAAAAGCGTACTGAGTGTCGCCTACTGCTCGATTTCAATAATATTTTCGTCTCATCTTTTAATCATGGCTTTAGTTGTGAAGAGTACTTAAACGGAATACCAGCAGACAAAGTTGAAGAGATTCACTTGGCAGGTTTTACCAAAAAGAAGCTTGAACAAGGTGAGATCTGGATAGACACACACAGTAAACCTGTCTGTGACGAAGTGTGGAAACTCTACACTGACTGGGTTGCACAACATGGTTTGCGCCATACCTTGATTGAGTGGGATCTCGATATCCCAGAGCCACAAGTTTTATTGGCTGAAGCAACCAAAGCCAGTGATATCTTGTATCAACACGACAAGTTCAACCAAAGGAGTCGCGCCTCATGAGCCACTCCCTAGCAGAGGTTCAATTGGAGTTTGCTAACGCCCTACGCTATCAAAACAATGGTGAGTACTGCGACATAGTGAGCGACCATTTTACCGATGAACAACGCATCCAGATTTACCGTAATAACTTTGTGATCAGCTTGAGCGAAGTTCTGGCAGCAACCTACCCACTCACTGAAATGTTGGTTGGTGAAGAGTGCTTCCAACAGATGGCTCGTCAACATGTCTTACATTATCCATCGACCTCTGGTGATGTCAGTGGTTACGGTGAACACTTTGAACAGACTATCCAAGCCTTTCCTGCCGTTATTGAGGCTGCACCTTATCTCGGTGAAGTGGCTTTGTATGAATGGCAGAAAGATAGCTTGGTAAGGTTTTCGTCACAAGCACATGTCGACCAGAGACCTCTTTCTTGCCTTGCAGATGTACCACAAGAGCAACAAGGCGCTTTAGTCTTTCATCTCAAAGATTCAATAACACTGATTCATTCTAGTTACACGATTATCGCGCTTGAACACGCCATCTATCAGCAGCAACTTGATGGGCTAGACATCAACCAAGCTGAATTTGGGGTGTTAATCCGAGCTGAGAATTCACAGGTTGAGAGCCATAGTTTGAGTGAAGAGAGCCACCAACTCCTCACTGAATTGCAATCAGGTCGAACACTCTCAGCAATCGATCCTTTATTACTACAACATCTGAATACTGTTATGGCGCTAAACGTCATCTCAGGCTTTTCAATCAATGCTGAATTGGAGACATAACATGGATAACAACACAGTCACGAACATGATGGCTCAATACGACAGTTTGATTGAGAAATCACAGGCTCTTTTTGTTCCGGTGCTTCTACTATTTTGTCGCCTTTGGGTGGCGTGGGTATTCTTTAATTCTGGACTCACCAAGATAGCTACTTGGGATAGCACGCTTTACTTGTTTGAATTGGAATACCAAGTGCCACTGCTACCTTGGGAATTGGCTGCTTACATGGGCACTGCCGCTGAGTTAATTCTACCGATGTTTTTAGCGCTCGGTTTATTAACACGACCTATGGCTGCGGTGTTGTTCGTTTTCAATATCATTGCTGTCGTGTCTTACCCTGTATTGTGGGATCAAGGCTTCTACGATCATCAGCTTTGGGGGTTAATGATTCTTATCGTTGTCGTGTGGGGCGCAGGACCATTCTCACTTGATAGAGTTTTGAAAGCGCAGTTCAGGAATTAAAATAAGTTTTCACCTCTTTTGAACTGCTAAAGCTAAATGCTACAGCCCAAACGCAAGAAACCACTCAATTGAGTGGTTTCTTTTTTAACTGGGATAAGCTTACTTATTTAGAAAAGCTTGTAGCTCTTCAGCAGAGATGCCTTGCTCTGCAAGTTCTTTTGCCAATAGCTGAACCTGCTCACCCTTACGAGACTCTACCACACGCTGAAATTGGTAAATGATATCTCGCAAAGTATCGATTGGAACTTGTTTTGCCGCACTGCGAATACGCTCTTCACTTTGGTTGCCTAGCTCTTTAAGCAGTTTACCAAACATGACCTTTTCAGGTGCATCTTCCATTTGTTCTAAGACGCGCGCCATTTCGTAGGTTGTTAATGACATTACAGTATTTTCCGTTGGGGACTAACGTTTCAATGAGTGACAAATATACCATGTTTTAACGTTTCGAAAACCGCCATTTGTATATTTTGTCACCCTTGTAACTTATGCCTTAGCAAACGTCGTGTGCCAAGACTTACCCGCTTTGCTCGCAAGCACTAATAACGCAGGAACAATCAGGAACATTTGCAGAGCAATCATCACTTGCGACGTTAAATCAAGACGTTGCATGGTACCCACAAGAAGCCCTGAACCGCTCATTTGGAACAAGCCAAGCAGCGCAGCAGCTGTACCCGCACGGTCACCGAAAGGTTCTAGAGCTTTACCTGCCGCAGCACCAAGAATCCAAGCAAAGCCAACTGACGATAAGAAGATCGGTAGCATGAACGCGATTGGAGTAGCGTGCTCAGCAAGCACCAACATAATCACACCCGCTAAGCCCAGCGTCGAGATACCAACCACCAGTGCTTTATAGGTACCAAAACGGTCCATAAATTTAGGTGCAGTAAACGCAGCTGCAATGTTGATGGCCGCATTAACACCAAACCAGAAAGTAAACTCTTTCATGGTCAGGCCTAGGTTTTCCATCAACACAACTGGTGCAGAGGTTACATAAGCGAGGATAACCGCCATCGCCATCAGACACAAGGTTGCGTGGAAAAGGAATGATGGTGTTTTCAATACTGACCAGTATCGCTCAAGCTTGAATACCGCAACCTTTTCTGTCGCAGGGTTAGACTCTTTCATTTGGAAGAATAAGATAGTGCCAACAACGACAGCAAAGCCTGCCATAAAGCTAAAGTTCGAGCGCCAACCAAATTGATGTGTTAACCAAGCGCCAAGAATGGGTGCCAAAGCAGGAATAAAACAGATTGCACCATTAAGGTAGCTGATCATACGGCCACTCTTCTCTGGGCCAAATAGATCGCGAACCGTTGCAAAGGCTGCTACAGAAGTCGCACAAGCTCCTAAGCCTTGTAGCAGCCGAGCCATTAGCATCATATCAATCGATTGAGCTGCCCACGCCAAGCAAGCACTCAATGCATAGATACTAACACCTCCCAATGCAACGGTTCGACGTCCTAGCTTATCAGCCAAAGGGCCAGCAAATAATTGCCCGACACCCATGGCGAATAAAAACCAGGTAATCGTATCTTGTGCTAGTGCATGTTCCACGTGAAACGCTGTCGAAATTTGTGGCAGAGCTGGTAGGTAGATATCAATAGCCAGAGGGCTAAATAAAACCAACATTGCCAATAAAGCAACCTGCAGTTTACTAGGGGTTGGAAGCGCGTTAGAAGGCACAAGATTCTCCGAATGAGTTAATTTAGGTGCATAATAACCAACTAAAGATATGAACAAAAATGGCATATACTCATTAGCATTATTCCAAATAGGAAACTCATATGAATATTGAGAAACTATCGCGCCTCGACCTCAATCTATTAGTTTGCTTGCAGGTGCTGATGGAAGAGCTAAGTGTGACTCGCACCGCCCACCGATTGTGCCTAAGCCAGTCAGCGGTTAGTAAGTCATTGGCCAAACTTCGTGAGCAATTTAATGATCCCCTTTTCACGCGAAGTGCTCATGGTCTGCGACCAACACCAAAGGCGGTCTTTCTCAAACCTCGATTAGAAACGCTGATCAACCAACTTGATGTGCTCACCCAACCAGAGACCTTCATTCCCAACAACAGTGACCACAGTTTTCACATTGCGGCTGTTGAGAGCGTTTACCCACTTATTCTTCCCCACTTTTTACCAGCGATATTTCGACAAGCCCCTAAGGTGAATATCAACACCCACGCTTGGACGGAGCAAACCTTTAAGAAGCTGCAGCTCGGTGAGCTCGATATCGGACTCACAGGTAAAGACATCGACATCAACGACGCACGTTTAACTATGCTGCCGCCAGATGATATTTGCGAGCAAGAGATCTACCGTGACGCGCAGATGTGTGTGCTAAGACGCAACCACCCCGCTCTGAATGGCAAATGGGATCTGGAAACCTACCTTGCACAGCGTCATGTACAAGTAAGATGTGATGGTAACGATCGTTGGCTGCTCGACTATAAGCTTGCCGACCTTGGTCACCAACGTGATATCGCTATTTCTGTTCCAGACTTCAATAGCGCCGCAAGCCTATGTACCTACACCGACTTTGTGTTTACTGCACCAAGCCACTTTACTTACCTCGTCGCCAAGCAACTCGACTTAGTGGTTGTCCCTTTACCGATGGAATTCCCACCGATGGCATACACTCTGTTTTGGCACCGTGACAGAGAAAATGACCCAGCGTTAACTTGGCTACGAGATATCATCAAAGAAAAAACTCTGCACCTTAGATAAAAATGGCGTACAGCGTTTGCAGCAAACGAACAAAAGCGCTAGCTTATTGACCTAATAAGTCCCCTCGCATGTATATCGACTGTGAGTGTTAACAAGGACCCTAACAATAAGGATAAACACAGATGCACAATATCACTGCTGAACGCGTTGCTGCGGTTCGAGCTTGGCTTGAAACAAACAACCTAGATGCCGTTATCATTCCACATGAAGACGAATATCTAGGTGAATACGTTCCTGCTCATAACGAGCGACTTCACTGGTTAACAGGTTTCACTGGCTCTGCTGGTGCGGCAGTTATCACTCGTGAGAACGCTGCTATTTTTGTTGATGGTCGCTACACGGTTCAGGTTCGTAAGCAGGTACCAGCAGAGTTATTTGAGTATCGCCACCTTATTGAAGAGCCGGCTTTAGATTGGATCACCAGTTCTCTAGCACAAGGCAGCAAGGTTGCATTCGACCCACGCATGCACACTGCTGCTTGGTTGAAAGGCGCTCAAGCTAAACTGGCAGAGAAAGTTGAACTAACAACACTATCTTCGAATCCAATTGATGAGCTTTGGTCTGATCGTCCTGAGCCGGTGGTATCTGATGTTCGCTTAATGGCAACAGACGCAGTAGGCCAATCAAGTGAAAGCAAACGTGCGGAGATTGCTGGCTTACTAAAAGCCAAAGGTGCTGATGCCGCTATCCTTACGGAACTCGATTCGATCTGTTGGTTGCTTAACATTCGCGGCTTGGACGTATCTCGCCTACCTGTTGTGTTATCCAATGCGATCATCCACGCCGATGAAAGCGTCGACTTCTTCCTAGACCCAGCTCGTATTCCTACGGGCTTTGAAGCACACGTTGGCAATGGTATTCGCGTATCTCACCCATCAGAGCTTGAAGCACGCCTTCAATCTTTGGAAGGCAAAAATGTATCTGTCGATTCAGGTACCAGTAACGCTTGGTACACGCTGGTTCTACAAAACTCTGGTGCTCATATCATTGAAGCAGCAGACCCATGCCTAATGCCAAAAGCAGCAAAGAATGAAACTGAAATTGCCGGCATGAAAGCGTGTCACATTCGTGATGGTGTTGCGATGGCGAAGTTCCTATCTTGGATTGATGCAGAAGTCACGCAAGGTAATCTGCACAATGAAGCTGTGCTAGCAGACAAAGTTCAATCATTCCGCGAACAAGACCCAACGCTGATGGACCTAAGTTTTGACACGATTTCAGCAGCAGGCGGCAACGCAGCAATGTGTCACTACAACCACGAGAACCAACCTGAACCAGGTCAGTTAGAGATGAATACTCTTTACCTAGTCGATTCAGGCGGTCAGTACCTAGATGGTACAACCGACATCACTCGAACTATCGCGATTGGCCAGCCAAGCGACGAAATGATCCAGCAGTTCACGTTAGCGCTTAAAGGTCACATCGGTATCGCGCGTGCACGTTTCCCACAGGGTACTCGTGGTTTCCAACTTGATATTCTAGCTCGCCAACACTTATGGGCAGAAGGCTTCGACTACGACCACGGTACTGGTCACGGTGTTGGTCATTTCCTAAGTGTTCATGAAGGTCCGCAAAGCATCTCTAAGAAGCTAATCGATGTACCTCTTGTTGAAGGCATGGTGTTATCAAACGAGCCGGGTTACTACCGTGCAGATGAATTTGGTATCCGTATCGAAAACCTAGAACTGGTGGTTGAGCTGCCAACTCAAGGTGACTTCTCAGTACTAACGTTTGAGTCGCTAACACGTTGCCCTATCGATAAGCGCAACATCAACGTCGATTTACTGACACGACCTGAACTTGCATGGCTTAATGATTACCACCAGAAAGTATGGAACGATGTTAGCCCATTAGTTGAAGGTGATACATTGGAATGGTTACGCCAATCAACCACTCCACTTGCTCATGCTTAATGCTTAGCTAATTCAAACTTAATGAAATGAAAAACGGCTACCTTAGGGTAGCCGTTTTTATTTGTCGATTTAACTTCGTCGATGTTTCACGTGGAACATAAATCTGTGTGTTCGCTAACCAGAGTAAGCACTGTGCCAGTCTCGCCACACAGGATCAAAACCACGTTGACGAATCATTGACTCAACATCGGCAGCACTTCGCTCATCACTTATTTCAAATTGCTCGAGTTCTTCTTCATCAGAAGCATAACCACCAGGCTGGGTTTTAGACGCAGCCGACATACTGGTGATTCCCAATGGCAACACATTGTCACGGAAAGCTGCAGACTCACGAGTCGAGAGAGACAATTCAACCTCAGGGTTTAATAAACGATACGCACAGATAAGTTGAACCAACTGTTTATCACTCATAATCGATTTAGGCTGCAAACCACCCTCACACGGACGAAGACGTGGGAATGAAATTGAGTAACGTGTTTGCCAATAAGTACGCTCTAAGTAATCTAAGTGAGCAGCAACAAAAAAGCAGTCAGTTCGCCAATCTTCCAAACCAATCAAGGCACCAATACCTATCTTATCGATCCCCGCTTTTGCCAAGCGATCTGGGGTTTCAAGACGGTATTCAAAATCCATTTTATTGCCACGTAGATGATGCTCAGCGTAAGTTCTTGGCTGATAAGTCTCTTGGTAAACCATAACAGCATCTAGGCCGAGAGTTTTAAGTTCGGCGTAATCATGTTGATCAAGCGGCTGCACTTCCATCGCAAGGTAGTTGAATTGCTTTTTGATATTCGGCAACACCTGTCGAAAGTAATTCATCCCGACCTTAGTTTCATGTTCACCGGTGACCAACAAAACGCTATCGAACTTCATCTTTTTGATAGCCGCACTTTCGGCATCAATTTCATCCAAAGTAAGCGTGCGGCGCTTAATGCGGTTCTCCATTGAGAAGCCACAATACGTGCACGCATTAGCGCATAGATTCGAGAGGTACAAAGGAATATAGAGCGACATCGTATTGCCAAATCGCTTACGAGTTAGCGCCAACGACTGTTGTGCCATCTGCTCTAAGTAAGGTTCTGCCGCCGGAGAGATCAGAGCCTTAAAGTCTTCTAAGTCACGTTTGGGTTTACTCAGAGCACGTTCAACATCCGCTGCCGTTTTACTGAAGATAGACATACCAATGTCATCCCAGTTGAGCTGTTTAAATCGATCAACAAACGTCATAGGTACACTACTCGTCTAGAAATGAAGTTAACGGGCTCGAAGCAACCGCGTGAGACACCTGACCAGCAAGACCAGAAAGGTAAGCCATACGCCCCGCTTCAACTGCCAGCTTAAAAGCAATCGCCATATCAACGGGTTGTTGAGAAGCCGCAATCGCCGTATTAACTAGAACAGCATCCGCGCCCATTTCCATTGCACGAGCAGCATGCGATGGCGCGCCTATGCCTGCATCCACAATCACAGGGACATTCGCTTGGTCGATAATGATCTCTAAGAAGTCTGCCGAAGCGATACCTTTGTTCGACCCAATCGGCGCACCTAGCGGCATAACCGCAGCACAACCCACCTCTTCCAATCGTTTACACAACACTGGGTCAGCATGACAGTAAGGCAACACAACAAAGCCATCTTTAACCATTTGCTCAGCCGCTTTTAATGTCTCAATTGGGTCTGGCATCAAGTACTTTGGATCAGGGTGAATTTCCAGTTTGAGCCAGTTTGTGCCTAGCGCTTCGCGAGCCAAATGCGCAGCAAAGATGGCATCCTTCGCGTTCTTCGCCCCGGAGGTATTTGGTAACAAGTTCACGCCAGCATCAATGATGGGCTGTAAAATATCATCTTGCTCAGAGCGAATATCAACTCTCTTCAACGCCATGGTTGCCAGTTGAGAACCGGAAGCTTCGATAGCACTCGCCATTAAATGTTTATTCGCGAACTTGCCCGTTCCAGTAAAGAGTCGTGATTGAAATGTTTTATCTGCGATAGTTAACATAGTTAGCCTCCTGCAATAGCTTGGAAAAGAGAAATAGCATCGCCTTCATTGACGACCCTTTGTTGCCACTGACTACGCGGGACAACCGCATTATTGATAGCAAAGACACAACCCAGATCGGGTAGTGAAAGCGCTTGGATGATATCCGCTAGAGACGACAAGTGCGCGACCTGTTCTGGTTGCTCGTTTATAGAGATCGTTATATGACTCATTGGATTTCTTCTTCTAAATGCTTAACTGCAGACGCACTGCACACGGAACATTCGCTATCTTGAGTGACCATTAAGTTTTGCCAGTTCATCGTTTGGCCATCGAACAGTTTGAGCTGGTGTGTTGCTACCTGAAACTCACCACGAGTTAAACGTTGAATAGCAGCCAAAGCTTGAAGGTTACCTATGGTGCCAACAACCGGGCCTATGACGCCGCTATCACTACAACGAGTCGTTTGTGGATGATGACTGAACGGGAACAAACAGTGATAGCACCCTTTCTTATTCTGATAATCAAAGACAATAAACTGGCCTTTCCAACCGATTGCAGATCCAGAAATCAAAGGTGTATTGCTGCCGAAACACGTTTGGTTAACCTGCTGGCGTGACGCAAAGTTATCCGTACAATCCAACACCAAATCAGCGAGCATCACTTCAAGTTCAAGCTGACTGTCACTCATTCGCTGATTGATGGTTCTAACTTGACTGCGACTATTGAGCTCAGTCAGTTGTTGCTTCATAGCTTCGACTTTAGGCGAACCTAACTGACTTTCTTTGAACGCGACCTGTCGTTGCAGGTTAGACGAATCCACACAATCATCATCAACTAATACGATTTTCCCGATACCGGAAGCCGCAAGATAGAGAGCCGCAGCATTGCCTAAGCCACCACAACCGATGACCAATACATGGCTATCTAATAGATTGCGTTGCCCTTGCTCACCCACTTCAGGAAGTGCGAGTTGTCGTTGATAACGAATGAATTCGAAATCATTCAGCATGACTTAGCTCCTGAGTTACCTCTTTAGCAACACCTGAAGAACGGTCAGCCATTAATGCTTCGAAGAACTCAATCACTTGTTTTGGGTCTTCGGCTAACGTAATCGCACGTACAACAGCAAGGCTCGATACCCCACAACTCCACACCTGTGCGGCCGTCGACTGGTCAATTCCACCAATCGCAACTGTCGGATAACCGGTGAGTTCTTCTGTGTATGGGATAGTATCAATCAGCTGCTGATAGAGAGATAAACGCACAAGTCCTTGAGGCTTCGATGGCATCTGCTTAGTGGTGGTTGGGAATATATGCCCCAGCGCAATATAGCTTGGGTTGATTTGCACAATGCGTAGCAACTCGTAATAACCATGAGTCGATAGACCGATCTTAATACCAGCTTGGCTCAGTTGAGATAGGTTGGATTCTTCGATGTCCTCTTGCCCCAAATGAACACCAAAAGCATCATGCTTAAGTGCCAATTGCCAATAGTCATTGATAAAAACCTGAGCGTTGTGCTCTCTACCGAGTTCGATAGATCGCGCGATTTGTTGTTCTAAATCTGCTTGCTGTGGGTTCTTAATACGCAGTTGAACTGTGTTAATTCCAAGCTTGAGCAGCCTTTCGATCCACTCAACATCATCAACCACTGGGTATAGTCCTAGGCTACTCTTACTCAATTCCGGGAACGACAGTGATGTTCCTTGGTGCGCCCAACCAACACTAATATCCAGTCGCTCATCTTCGAGAACGGGAATAGGAAAGTTTTGATAGTTTGCTGGCCATGTTCCACGTGAAACACTAGATGCTGCGCGAGCTAAAACCAGTGCATCTTCTAATGGGAATTCCAACGCCAACAAAGTAAGTAACCAAGCAAAGTGGCCACGACTATCTAACTCCTGATGAGCTGGAGTTTCACTCTTGATAGCACGATTAGAATCTAGCTGTGACCAGATATCCAATGCAGCTGAGTCATCTAAGACACCGATATAGATGGTATTCGGAGTTTGTGCCAAGGCATCGCGGACACCAGCTAGCGCCACTGAATGACTGTAATAAACGATATGATCAAGCTCACTTGAGCGACACTCCGCCAATGAATCAACATCATGAGCAAAACCAATAGATAACGCTTGCTGAGCATCAACGATAGAGAAGCATTGAGTTGGGCTTACACCCAACTCAACTGCATCGGTTGCCAAGCCTTGTCGCTTAGCAACCAATAGACAGCTTTGCACCTCTCCCGTTAGCTCAATATTTTGAGATGGGATAAGAATCTTCACTGTCATTATTCCTCTAATTGAGCTTCTTTTGCGCCTACTGCTGGGTGATAAAGTTCAGAGCCAGTATCACGGAACTCTTGTGATTTCTGACGCATCCCTTCCAACGGATTATCAAGCATCTTAATCTCGATAGCCTGATCAGCAGCAACTTGTTCAGTGTCTTTCGCGTACTCTCGAACTTCTTGAGAGATCTTCATTGAACAGAATTTAGGTCCACACATAGAGCAGAAGTGAGCAACCTTGCCCGATTCTTGTGGCAGGGTTTCATCGTGGAAAGAACGGGCTGTTTCTGGATCTAAAGCTAGATTAAATTGGTCTTCCCAACGGAATTCAAAACGAGCTTTAGATAATGCATTATCTCGGATTTGTGCGCCCGGATGCCCTTTTGCCAAGTCTGCTGCATGTGCTGCCAGCTTGTAAGTAATCAAGCCAGTCTTCACATCTTCTTTATTTGGTAAGCCCAAATGCTCTTTAGGTGTTACATAACAAAGCATCGCACAGCCGTACCAACCAATCATCGCCGCGCCAATACCAGAGGTAATGTGGTCATAACCCGGTGCAATATCAGTGGTCAGCGGGCCTAACGTATAGAAAGGCGCTTCATGGCAGTGCTCTAACTGCTCATCCATGTTCTCTTTAATAAGATGCATAGGTACATGTCCAGGACCTTCAATGATCACCTGAACATCGTATTCCCAAGCCACTTTAGTTAACTCACCTAGAGTACGTAACTCCGAGAACTGAGCCTCATCATTGGCATCTGCAATAGAGCCAGGACGTAGGCCGTCACCTAGTGACAAAGCCACATCGTACTTCGCACAGATCTCACAGATCTCGCGGAAGTGTGTGTATAGGAAGCTTTCTTGGTGATGTGCAAGACACCATTTCGCGATAATAGAGCCACCACGAGAAACAATACCTGTCACACGCTTAGCCGTCATAGGAACATAACGAAGAAGCAAACCAGCATGGATAGTGAAGTAATCAACGCCCTGCTCCGCTTGTTCAATCAAAGTATCGCGCATCACTTCCCAGTTAAGGTCTTCGGCTACGCCATTCACTTTCTCAAGCGCCTGATACATAGGAACCGTACCAATCGGCACTGGGCTATTACGTAGGATCCATTCACGAGTCTCGTGGATATTACGGCCAGTAGAAAGGTCCATCACGGTATCTCCACCCCAACGAGTTGACCATACTAGCTTCTCAACTTCTTCTTCAATCGAAGAACTTACTGAAGAGTTACCGATATTGGCGTTCACTTTCACTAAGAAGTTTCGTCCAATAATCATCGGCTCGGATTCAGGATGGTTAATGTTCGACGGAATGATAGCTCGGCCTTCAGCGACTTCTTTACGCACGAACTCAGGGGTGATTTCTTTCGGCAGGTTTGCGCCAAAATTATGGCCAGGGTGTTGGTGGTTTAGCTGCTCATCAGCAAATTTCTGACGTCCCATGTTCTCACGTATCGCAATGTACTCCATCTCAGGAGTGATAATTCCCTGACGAGCATAGTGCAACTGAGTAACACATTGATCGCCAGTCGCGCGACGAATTCTAGGCAGATTACCGTAACGAAGGTCGTCTAGAGTTTCATCTTCTAAACGCTCTTTGGTATAAACAGAACTTACATCGTCTAATAGTTCTGTATCACCACGATCTTCAATCCATTGCTCTCGTAACTTAGGAAGGCCACTGTAAAGGTCAATTTCGTGCGTAGGGTCAGTATAAACACCAGAAGTGTCGTATACATGAATTGGTGCATTAGGTTCGAATACAGGCTCTTTTTTGGTACCACCAACAAGGCTATCTGCTAGTGATATTTCTCGGACAGGGACTTGAATGTCCTCGCGAGATCCTTGGATATAAGCTTTTTTTGAATTTGGATAAGGTTGTACGGATAAAGAATCAATGAAATTCTTCGCTTCCAGTCTTGCTTGTTTACGACTCGACATAGCATTTTTCCTTGGCTTTTAGCCATTATTTATAGGGATAAAAATGCTTGACGGATAAGATGCTACAAGAGGGATCACAGCAAGAAAATGCAGTTGTGATCTGGAGATAGATCTCTAGAAGGATTCTAGTTAGATATCTACTCTTGTTCCCTTCGCAGGTATTAGCCTGATCAGGTTCAACGGATCCCGAGTTAACGGTCTCAGCCATATGGCACTCCGACAAGTACGATCGAGTATATAAAAACGGCTTGGATAAACCAAGCCGAGTTGTTAACAAATCGTAAGAAAGTTTTATGACTTTATCAAAAGTTGGAAGCCGATCCATGCGGCTGAAATACTAAGAACCACATTGAGCAGTACATTGAGTCCCATCTTGAAGAACGCGCCCTGCTGCATAAGAAGCACGTTATCCATCGAAAACGTAGAAAATGTCGTCAGGGCTCCAAGGAAACCAAGACCGATAATTTGTCTCCACGGCTCCGTCGCAACCATCTCATTTTCAAACGCGGCGATGAGCAACCCCATAATCAAAGAGCCAATCACGTTAACAGTCAGCGTACCGTAAGGAAAACCACGCCCTAACATCACAACGCATAACTCTGAAATCAAGTAACGTGAACAAGCACCAAACGCGCCACCGATGGCGATAAAACCTAAAATAGATAACTGACCCATGAATCCTCCCAAACAATAATCCCTATATTCTAGCTTTAACGCCGATAAAAGCGAGGGTAGAAACTAAGAATGCACGCTCAAATATTAAACGTTACAGGTGTCACTTAACTTCAATATATCCCATCAAACCCGTTTTCATGTGTTCGATAACATGACAGTGGTACATCCAGCGCCCAGGGTTGTCGGCAACAAATGCGGCTTTCGCTCGACCATTCTTTCCAAGTAACACAGTATCGGTATGGAAAGGTTCTGCAACTTTCTTCCCATCAAGTTCGAGTACTGTAAAGGTATGTCCGTGAATATGGATCGGATGATGATATTGAGTGACGTTCTTAAGATCGAATATATAGGTTTTACCCAATTCTAAAGTCGCCAACGGTTCAGGGATATTATCTTTGCTCATCCCCTCCCATGCTCATTTATTAGTTAGCCAAAACTTAGGCATAGATTTTCCATCTTTAGATACTGGAGAAACCGCCCCTTCCCATTCAAATAAAAAGTCGATTTCTTCTGCATTAGCCAAATCTAAATTGGGCACAGGATTAAGGGGTAAAGAAGGCAGAGAGCGATTCTCAACAAGGGTTGAATCTACAACCTCGAACTCACACAAAGAGAAAGGAAAGCGTCCTTTCATTTGAAGGACGCTAACTCGCCCACCGGCTTTGGGTGCTATCAGTCCAATATCCACTCGCATCCCTGGACCAATTTTATGTTGCGTCAGCTTATAAGGTGTTTTTACAGGGTTACCATCAATGGCAATCACCCATGCCTCAGCCCCTTCGACAGCTATAGGGTAAGTGATCGTATTGTCGACATTAGCGATACGTAGCCTGGTTGTTGCATGTTGTTTTAACTCATAGACAGGCTCATGTATTCCATTAACGCTACTCCACTCTCCTGGCGTACCCATACGAGCACTGAGTCGTGGGATCATTAGATCTTTCCATTGGCCTTTCTTATCTATATGCCAATGTTTAAGCATCAGTGCGTGCTCTTCATCAAACGGCACTGGAATGCTCTCCTCAACGATAATTAGACCAACCAAGCCCATACCAAGCTGCTTAACGCTGTTCATATGTGGGTGATACCAATTAAAGTAAAAA
>NZ_JBFRSX010000064.1:0-18993 GCF_041473835.1 Vibrio sp. 10N.222.55.A1
AAGTGCGATCCCGCCCTGCGCTAACCACAGAGTCAGTCTGCACGCCAATCCCGATAAAATATTCATCATTGCGGAGTGGCAGTTCGTGGCTGAGCAGCAACGCGTGTTCAAGTCAAAACATGAGACAACCCATATCATCTACGATTGGGGATATTACTTATTAGTAGTTCAGCGTGAACCCGGTTCATTACGAAATTTCGTATCGTCCATCTACTGCCATACAGTTTTAAATACTTACAGTCTATCTTGTTGCAAAGAAACGGCAGAGATAAAGAAATAAGTACTCTTGAGCACCTTAAAATCCCTCAAACTGTAAGGCATAGCGAGCACGATTACCGAACTTGCTTCCCAAAACTGGCCAACTTATCAATAGGCTTAACCGAGACTGGAAACACTGCTTAAAGCGGAAGTATCAGATAGAGAGATACGCAGTATCGTTTATCAAATGAAAGTGGCTAAGTTCCCAGTTTATCACCACTTGTACGGTTCTGAGTTTAGTGAAACTACTGCAGACGAGTAACTTATTCGCGGTTTACACCGTTGTGAGTTTGGTTAAGGGGACTGATTGAACGATGTGGCAAGGCTAGAGCGATTATAGCTTTGGCAAATAAGCTTGGGCGTGTGGTCTGATGTGTTCTAGCCGTTGATTGTGAGTATGATTTTAACCGAGCTTTTAATCCGATGAAAACGGAGAGCCATCGTTGCTATAGTCTGATTACGCAACAAGTTGATTTAAAAGCACGTTAGGATAGATAGGAAGGAGAGAAATACTCATTGAGCTGGTCGTAAGTAGACCTAGAAATGCGTCGGATATATATTAGCCGCCGTACCCTTCAATTAGTCACTGCAGCCAGAGGTGCGTCCATATGTGTTGCTAATTTAATTTGGAAATCGAATAGATCTGTTTTTCGTCTTTTTCAATCAACTCGATATTTTTCAGGCATATTTGGCTTAGTAAGCAAATTCAATGCTTAGAGCGTAGCGCGAGTTTCCCCCTGACTGTGTGCTGTAATTTCTGAAATCTAATCGTCCTTCTAACAATTGGTTAACTTGTGACATCGCCGTTTCTGAGAGTGAGCGTTTGTGGTAACCATACCGCTCTTCTCAATACGTATTTGAGCCGTATAATTTCTAGCAACCCACTGAGCGATTTCGAGAATGGTCGAGTTCCTGAACGCTACCCTTTATCTTGGAGGAACAAGCGAAGTCACTCGCTTAATCTTAATAGCAGCGTAGCACGCTCTCGTTTCATAAATACCATCACCAGACACCTCTAGGATGCTTCGCCGTGTTTGGTTCAGTCAATTCGGGAGCACTTCTCCATCGCTAACCGTCGATAAACTTAGCTCAACTGCAATGATTTCATGAGTGCTTGTATCAACTTCAATATGAAGCTTTCTCGAGACACTACTCCTACTATCTGTCCCGTGTTTTTTACTTTCCATTCACCTTCGCCATAAACCTTAAGACCAGTCGCATCAATGGCTAAGTGTCGTATCGCCCTTGTCTTAAATGAAATCTCTACTTGCTTGGTTCTTCGGCTACTACAAGTGTCCTACGGACAACTTAACGATCATAGGCTAATCCAAATATCGAATAGATGAATCCTTGGAATGCCCTCTGGGGTATTGGTAATACTCGCTTTAATGATAGCCAAATCATTGAACTGATTTGAGCTACCGAGCTTACCCTGTTTGCTTTGTGGTCATTGACTAATCGTTTCGTCATCAATTAATAAGTCAGAGAGCAACGGTTAATAATCGTTTGGTTGCATTACTTCCAATTGATTGTTTTGTAACTAGGTTTCGACATGAGGCTACAACGTGTGGTGAATGTAGTTGATCAGATCGTAGGTTGAAGATTTAGTACCTTGATTTAGGAAATAAAGCTCATCATGAGAGGATGACTACGTAAGCCTCAGAGTATTCCTATCTCATTTTTATCTCCTAGTTCTTATAATCATGTTTCAAATTTGTGCTTATAAAAACTAGGAGATAAAAATGAAAAAACACGCATTAATTTTGGGTATTGCTTTTGGTGCGGTGAGCTTAAATGCTCTTGCAAGTAGTACGGCTACCCTTTCATGGACCGGACAAGTAGGTAGCGGCATCGCACATGGTGATTACATGATTACTGGTCATAATGGTTCCACTACAGCTGATGCATTTAGAGGGGATTTAATCAGCGTCGAATCGAATGCAAAATTCGCATCTAATCATATTGTGCTTGAGTTGCGTGAGAATACTGGTTCAGCTTCAGCTCCTGTTCCCGGTGATAAGTGGGGTATAGGTTCAGAGCTCAATGGTACTGCTGTTACTGCCATTAATATCACTTGGAGCGTTGAACATGTGGCTGGAACTATTGGCTCTGGTGTAGATATTGCTTCTCTAAATGGTGGTAACAATCCTATCATCGTGACGATCAATGGTACTCCTGTCGATGAAAAGGCCAGTTGGACAACGACAAGTCAAAATGAAGTAGGTATTCGCGTGAAAAATGATACACCACTAAATCCAAGCGAAGTTGCTGGTAAAGATATTTCGATCGAAGTTGGTATTTCAGCGACTGCGGCATAATTATTAATAATAGGTGGCATGTTATTAATAATTATCACTGCCACCATTTTAAGTTGTTTTAAAATCGATGAAAAAATATCTCGGTCTACTTATTCTGGTTTTCACATCAAATGTTAACTCTGCTGTGAAGAGATACGAAGAAAAAATTCGAATTCAAAGTGAAGTTGATGTTTCAAAATTGTACACTCAATCTATAACTGATATTAAAATGATACCAGATAATATTAATTTGAAGGTAATGTCAGACGGCAGTCGTTTTGAGAGTGAAACTGTGAGTCTAGTTATAGAAACAGATATTCCTAATCAGGTTTCGGGTGTGACTTTAAATGTCCCATACAGAGTTGAGCTTACAGAGAATAAAGCAGAATGTGCTAATAGGATATATCCATCAAATAAGGTCGACTTTTCTGCAAGTCAAAAAATGAATCCTACATTTGTTGCTGTAAAGATTAGTAAGGTTGGGTCTGGCAGTAACGATTACACCTATACGGGTATAGGTAGTCATGATGGCGTAACTTCTGTCAATGATTTTTCCGAAGTGTATATTCCTTCGGGTGGGATAATTGAGATGAAAAAGAACACTCATCAATTGAATCTTGACTTTTTGGCTTTCAATAGTATTGCTTCAATAATGCCTACAGGAAGCGCGTTGAATACAGAGTGCAGTGGTTCATTGTTGTTTACTGTTACTGTTGGCATATGAATTTGGTGAAAAATTTTGAGAAAATCGTACTATTATACTTTATTTTCTATCTTGATAGGTTCCTTATTTTTTGGTGAAGTTAAAGCAAAGAATGGAACCGTACCTCAAGGGTTCGATGATTTTTTTACTTTTAAAGATACTTTAATCCGATTAAAAAATCTTGATGGTAGTTTTAGCGAGCCAATGTTATTTAATGCGAATTATGACACGGCTAAGTTTGAGAATCGAGATTTGATTGTTCAATACTTAAATGTTAACGATGTGAAAGCTGAATATCATGAAGAAATAATTAAAAATTTTGAGAATGGTTGGTCTAACAAATCTTTTTGCCAAGGTTATGTTCGAGATTGTTTGATAACCCCTGATTTGTATGAGTTTTTATATAATTTTAATGATAAAGAAATTTATTTTTTTGTTGATGAAAAGATATTGAACTTAAATGCTAGAAATGTATATTCTGATTATCATTCAAATTTTAACGATTCACCAGGGTTTGTTAACAATGTTGATGCTTACTTTTCAGCTTATTCTAGCCAGAATTCAATTTTAACTATTAATGATAAAGCAACGTTTGGGCTACCATACGGTTATGTGAGGTCTGACCTAAGTGTGGCGGTATCTTCAGAAAAGCACAACGAGCTAACTGCTTACGAGTTGTCGTACAATCTTGATGTGCTCGACAAAGTGATTAGAGCTGGTTACTTCAAATATTCGCCAGAGGTAAATAGTACTGATTTCTTGTTAGGATTTAACTCGCAAGCTCCACAAACGGCTGTCGTTTTTGGCTCGTCATCCAACATGCTTGTTAGCGAAGCATCATCGAAGAAGCATCTCGCATTCTTTTCACCTCGGTCCGGTGATGTTGAAGTCCAAAGAGACGGGAAAATTATTTACCAAAGTCGCATTAGTGAAGGGAAAAATACCGTAAATTATAGTGAGCTTCCAAGAGGACGTTATCAAGTTGAAATCATTTTAAGACTTGGTGGAGAGACTATAAACCGTGGTAGTTATTCTGTTTATAACAACGATACGGATACACTGAGTCAAGGCGACATAGACTATATGTTGGCTTTTGGACAACTCTCCCCTGATAATGCCATTAATGATGATGTGATTGATAGCGATTTATTTGTTCAAGGGAGAATAAGTTATCAACTTTTGCCATCGCTGATGATTGGATCAGGGTTGATGAAGTCTTCGCAAGATACAGCACTAGAAAGTGGGATTCGTTATTCTTTATTAAGTGTTGATTCTGATATCTCATTGAGTGTTAAATTATTTGAAAATGCAAACTATATCAATGGTGGTTTGTCGTCAAACTACGGAAATATAAATTATGAAAGACTGGATAACCAAGGTAGTTATCTAGCTAATACTCTTCATGGTGACGAAAGTTATGAACGAATCTACTTGTCGACTAATTACCGATTTGGACTAAGTTCTTCTTTTTATGCAACGTATTCTTATAATAGAAAACTAGATGAAATCTATATTTATGGCGAGCGCACATACGAAGAAGAGAACTATAACTACGATGACCTAACAATTGGATATAGATTCAACTCCATAAATAAGTCCACTGTCGATATCAGTTTTAATACAGACTTTGATACAAATGCTGTGTTTTTTAATTGGACGTTACCATTATCTGATTCGATGGATTTTTCTTCGAGTATTTACGGAGGCGGAGATGACGCTTCAATTAGTCAAATGACCAACTCTATAAGTAAGAGACAGGTCTTTGATTCAAAATTGATTTCTAATTCTTTACAGGTTTCTAGTACCTACGATAGAAATCGCGATTCATTTTGGCAGAGTGGTACGTTTTCTGCCGATTTAAATAATCCTTTTGGAAGAGCGAGTACATCTGCTTATTTTTCTAGTGATGGAAGTGTTGGTATAAGTGGGAGTCTATCATCATCTCAAATTTTATTTGAAGACGGATATGTATCATCAAGCCCATCTAATTCTTATTTGGTTTTAGATATTGATAATAAAGAAAAATGGGACGATGATAATCAAATTGACCGTGGATATTTGATGGTTAAGCGGGATGGAAAAATAATGACCAAGAAAATGATCGAAGAAGATCAAGAGGTTATTCCATTGGGAGATTATGAAAAGTATGAAGTGTTTTTCGATACAGAAAGTGTCGACTTGTATAACACTGGTGATGCGAGCGTTAAATTATTCACAACACCAGGATCTATTGCAACAATAAAGCCAAATGTTCATAGAAAAGTGTCGTTTATAAGTGGATTTAATGATTTGAACGAAGATTTAGTTCAAGGTGTGACTTGTAAAGGTGAAGGTTGTATTAGCATCAATGAAATTACAGATGGTGTTTACCGTGTGACCGTCTTAGAAGGGTTGGATTTTCACTTGGCTTCTGAAGGAGGCGAGTGCTTTATTCCCAATAGAAACAAAATTGTACGCCTTAATCTCGGGCTTAACTATTGTCTGCCAACTGACTATGCGAATATGCACGAAATTGAGTTGGAAGGTAAGGGGTATCGAGCTAGCTATATAGGTGTTTTTCGACAGGAAAATATTGATAATAATGAGTTCCTTAATCAATTAAAAGACTACGGTTACAAAATTATTAAAAAAAATGTTGGTCAAACAATGACGGTTGTTTATGTTGCTCAAAACACGACCATGATGAATGCACTATTTTCTAATTACTCTGACCAGTTAGAGCAACTTAAAAAGATAGTTATAAAAAATAGTGCGAGCAACATTAAATATCCAATTGTAAATAACTAGGTTTGAATATGAAATTATTGAATACTATTAATCTAATCGGCATTGTTGGCCTTCAGTTTTTATCAACAGTAAATGCGTCTGGCTTGACGATTGATAAAATGTTTGTGATTGCAGATAAGAATAAGAATGGAATCGTTACAGTCGCTAATACTAATGATAAACCATTGTTTGTAAATGCGAACATTGATGAATTTCATGTGAATGATAAGGGTAGTGATTTTATAAAAACGCCCTATAATTCAGGTAACTTTGAACATTGGAAAATTAGTACAACATTAAATAAGCTTGTTCTCCAACCTGGTGAGTCTCGTAATGTAGGTATTCGAAGTCTTTGTTACAACACAACTTGTGATGACTCAAAAGATTTGATGTTTTTTGTTACTTTTATGCCTGCTCCATATACAGGTCCTAACGAAAGTGTTGAAAACTCATCTTCAATGCAACTAAATTACGGTTTCGCTCCCGTTTTTATTATACCAACGGATAAACCTAAAATAGATTATACGATTCGTTCAAATTCAGAAAATATCACTGTTGAGAACAAAAGCAATACAATGATTTATGTTTCTATCGATGATTGTGAAAGCAAGACGAATACAAAGCAATGTTACAGTCGATTCGTTGTAGTTGCTGGTAGAACTAAAACTTTTTCTCTTAATGAGCGTGTAAAAGATAAGTCTCTTAATATAAATGTATCCTCTTATAATGGTAGTTATAAAACTGAAAAAGTATTACATCCACTGGGGTTTATTAAGGACAAAACATGAAACGTATATTAATGATTGTGTTTTTTTTAAATACAGTATTATTTTTAACATTGCTTAATATTTTATTTGGTTCTCGGGCATTTGCAGCGGTAGAATACCGAGCAAATATTGATATTACTGGCACAGTATGGACTAACGCATTGAATGTAGATGTTTCAGCGAAAGTTCCTGCGGAATGGTCGCAAGCAAGTAGACTCGGATTACCAACTGTTAATCATTGGGTGCCTGGTACATTTGTTGCTGCACCGCCAACCAATGTTAGATTTTCTGGTACTGTCACCGGTCGCTACTGGGAGTCGGCTAATGTTCCAATTGGTGTTGTAGGCGTACAATATAATACGACTGGTATATCAAATATTATTTCTAACTCTGGTTTAGGACACGCTTGCTTAAAGGATAGTATTTCCGGCTCAATGATTGATATGAGGGGGGCAAACTGCATGTCTGCTAGTAAAATATCAAATGCTGCTTCTACGATACCTTTTATTCTATATCGTCCAATTATTGATATTCAAGATGCTGATATACAAAAAGCATTAGATGGGCAACCTAAAGGTGTCTATACCGCATTTGTTCCTATTTCAATTAAGGTCAACTACTACGTTGGAAACGTACTAACTCATCGAATAATCAATGAAACAATATCTATAATTATTAACTATGACCCTGTTTGGATAACAAGTGTACATCTAAGTAATAAAAATGTCGATATTACAACAGTTTATGATTCCACCTCTCGTACTGTTGATGGTGTGCCTGAAGATGTCAGTGTAAGTGTTGCAGGGTATTTCGATAATGGGATTAGGCTATCAATTAGTAACAGAAAGTATTCTTTAAATCATGAATCCGTGTCAGGTCCAAATATCCCTTACTATATTCAATGTATAAGGTGCGGTTCTAAGCTTACTGAAACTATCGAAATGGTAGATAAAATCGGAGAAGTTAAAAATGATAATGTGCTGATTGGAAGTGATCCTGCGAAAAATATTACATTTGTTTTAAGGTTTGGTTACTCGAACGTAGATGGTACTACCCTCATTTCTGGTAAATATAACGATATTGTCGATGTTACTATCGAACCGGTGATTTAACATGTATAAAATGATTATTTTTCTATCAGTTTTATTATCTTTTGGGTTAAAAGCTAATGAAAGTTTAGATGTTAATTACAACAACATGAAGTTAGGTGTTGGTTATGTTAGCAGTTTGAAAGAAAACAAAGAAAAGTATTTAGAGTCACAAGGTTTCGAGTTTTCTATTGGTTATAAATTTGAAAGCAAATGGTTGTTGGAAACAGGATTTACAGACTTTACAAATAAAAATGAAATACAACCTAATGATATTTTCTTACGTTCTAAGAAAAATTGGCAAGTGAGCGACTACGCATCAATTTATGCAGGTTTTGGCTTGAGTTATTTGGAAGATAATTTCAATCCTACAATTAATATGGGTATCAATTACCATTTAAATAATGATTGGTATGTGGATGTAGGTTATCAAAGTTTGATATCAAATAGATATGATGACGTATACTCATTTCTTATTTCTTTAAATTATAATTTTTCCGTTCGATTCAAGGAAGAACAATCTAGCATTTATTATGAACCGATAAGTGTTATTGCCGATACTGATGAGGTGAATATCTCATCAAGTGAGATGAACTTACAAGAGAAAAAATCGAAGAAATATTATGACTATTATGTGGTAATAAAGTATGACAACCTTACAAAGATTGGTAAAAAACTAAATATACCACTTGGTGATGTTATTTTAGCAAACCCACAATTGTCATTGAGAAATAGATCAATCGATTTAATCTATCCGGGTGAGCGTATTTTTTACCCAATAAAACAATAGTAATATAGGCATATTGTAATGAGAATAAAAGAAAGTTTTTTTTCACATCGTTCGAAGCTTTTATTGTATAGTCTTGCTACTGCCACTTTGTACGGCTGTGGTGGTGAAAGTGAAAGTGGTAATTCGTCACTGAAGCCGGTAGACGTAGATGCTCCTGTTCAAGTTGTTGCTAAAGATGCATTGTTTAATACAGAGTTAGCCCAAGATGACTTCGTCGTTGATTTGTATGACGTTGTGTTGAAGGATAGCGATGATAATGCATTTAAGTTAACTAATGTTGTTAGTGTTAATAGTAATGACCCTACGTGTAATGTTTCGTCTATTGATGAATACTCTTTTACTGTTCCACGGAAACAGGCAAGAGTATGTGATTATAATTACCAGATTGCCACACTAACGAATAGTGCTTATAGTGTATCTTCTCAGTCAAGCACTGATACAAATACTGCTATGGTTAGGGTTGTTGTAAGCAATGCTAACAGTACAGAACTGCCGCCTCTTTCTCAAATTGCTTTAGTCAACGATTCGAGTAGTGTTTATCAACCAGTATCAATTAATCTACTCGATGAACTTCTAGAGCAGGGTATGGACGTTTCAAATATGGCGTTAGGGGGGAGTGTGTCTCAACCATTTGGTAATGCGTCAATTGTAAACGTTGATACTGGTAATGATAAAATTACGTATACGCCTGCCCTCGGATTTACGGGCCTGGATAGGCTAATGTACAGTTATACGGATAGTGCTAATGCGATAGCGTATAGTGGCACTATAGATATTGTGGTTTCAAATAGTGCAAACCAAGGCATCTTAGTTCTTAACCCTGATGTTACCTATGATACGGGCAAGGGCTATGTTTCTCTGGAGAATGCTCGTACAGGGTTTGATATTGATGTGAGCCCTTATGTCTCGTCAATCGATGGCGATGCTCTACAACTTATTTATGTCCATTCGATGAGCGCGCCACATACTAGAATTAAAGCTTCCAATGCTAATAACCCTGCTAATATGGAGTTTTTCTTCCAAACTTCCGTTCAGAAAGATCATAGTGTCACTTATGTGGTCAGTGATAAAAAAGGTGCTTATGCAATAGGTCACTTAACCATTGTTGTATTGGATGAAGACGCTCTTCCAACTTGGACGGATATCACTCATCCAGCATCTGGAACGTTGTTTTTTGCACCCAAAGGCATCAATGAATTGGTCGCTAACAGTTATTTGTTTACGGATTTGTTTAATGTGAGTCAGTCTGGGGCAAATTACTTAGTTGGACGATTGAACAGTAATGATCTGCTTCATTACTGCGATCTACTTGGAGCTGAAATAGCGACGGCCGCTGAACTAAAATCTTTGGTTGATCGAGGTTGGACGACTTCATCTAAATGGCCTAATGCAACGACTTATCTGGTTAAAGAAGACTTAAGCTCTAGTGTCTATAAGTTAATGGATATCTCACTTCCACCTTACACTATTGATAGAGCGAATTTGGATGATCCAACATCAGCATTAACGAGCTATTTTCCTGCTTGTGTACTGAGAGGGAAGCGAATGCTGACAAGTCTTGCTCTTTCGGCAGCTCCCCCAACAGGCACTACTTCACTTGTTGTTGCGCAAGGCTACCCTATAGCGGCAAACTTGTCGGGTTACTATAATGATGGCTCTCATGAAAGTGATATGATTGCCTACGATCAATCGCTTGCAAATTATGTGCAAAGTACCGAAATCTTTGAAGTTAAAGGTAATCAACTTACTGGTAAAACAGTGGGAACGACAGATGTACATGGAGAATACGATGCATCTAATGATCCGTTGCGTTCGAACAAATTGTCAATGGAGGTCACTAATGCGGTTGTAACCAGTGGTACTTTGCATGTGTCGAGCAACTCCGTTCCTTTGGGAGCAGAAATTACATTGACTGGTGAAATAAACTTCAGTGATGGAACGAAAAAGCAATTACATGAAGCGGGAACCTCAATCAAATGGATCAATAGTACGGCAGGGAATGAGTTAACTGGCAGCTCCTTAGTCACTGTTAATTGTGATACTAGCTCTTGTAAAGCGAGAGCCAATAGCACAACTACTGGTTATATTGAGCTCACATGGCGTTCTGGTTCAGTATCAGCGACAGCTCAAACCATTAATGTAAATGGAGCTCAGCTTGTGAGTCTCGATAGTATTACCGCTTCCGATGTGAATACTAGTGTAGTTACGGACTCGTATCCGTTAGGGCGCAAATTCAAATTGACGATCTCAGCTACATACACTAATGGCACTAGGGATGTATCAACAGACCCAAGCGCTAATTGGAATTTTGATAATACACATTTTGATCGTGATGAAAATAGATTTTCAGGCCTAACGATTCAGAATTCATCACCGATTACTTTTCAACTAGGCTCTAAGACGTTAACGAAGAATATCAAATTGACTAGTGCATATATCACGGGCGTTGAGATTACCGAGACGAATGTTAGTCGTCCACAAGGGTTATCTCATCGCCTAACATCAAGAGTAATTTATAGTGATGGTTCAGCTTCTACTGGTAACGGTATACCGGGTTGTACATGGAGTAGTAGCAATCATAACGTAGCAACGGTTGATCAAAGCGGCCAAGTATTGGCTTCTTCAAATAACATCGGGAACGCAAACGTAAAATTATCATGCGTTAACTCGTATAACCAATCATATAGCGACTCGGCAGTCTTTAACGTGACTAACGCTATAGCAATGAGTATGACGGTAAGCGCTCCAAACGGCACGGAAACAGTGAGACATCATAGGCTAGCATTTAAAGCGGTAGCGGATATGAGTGATGGTACTAGTGTTGATGTTACAAATCGTGCGGCTTGGAGCCTTTCTCATGCTGCGAGTGGCGTTAGTGTGGATAAAGGGGTTGTATTCACCCCTATGAACCATGACTCCTCGTATGCTTGGGCAAACCCTCAAATAACGGCAAGCCTTGATGGATCGTCTGATAGCATAAGATATACCGTTGATAACGGTCTAGTTTTTGGAAACGATTATTATTGGATTGTTCCTATAGCTGGTACGTGGAATCAAGCTGTTAATTTTTGTAATAATCGTAATGGTTTTGAACGACCAGGTCACAACGATATACAGCATCTTCGTGGGAATGGTATTGGCGGTTTATGGACAACAGCATTTCCCAGTCGAAGCAAGCTGATCTGGGAGGCTTGGCGCGACAATAAATCAGCATACTTCACTAATATTGAAACTGGTGCACGAAGTTACGACTGGCAGACCGAGACCTATTCTATGACTTGCATTAAAAAGTAAAAGTTATATTTAAAATGCCACCAACAAAGAATTTGTTGGTGGCATTTTTTGCGTAATTGAATTTTGAAATAGAGCGACCTCGTTTCGCATGCTTTTTAGTCAATACGACAAGTTTCAGGCATGCCTAATCCAGTAAGCTTGTTCAACGCTTTTATCATCGCGTAAGTTTCACCCTGACTGTGTGCTGTAATTTCTGAAATCTAATTGTACTCTGAGCAAATGTTTAACTCGATATATCGCTGTTTCTGAGAGTGAACGTCAGCGCTATCATCTGACACCTCAAGGATGGTTGTTTTGTGACGAGGTTTAGGCATAGGGCTACGAGAGGTAGTGGATGTGGCTGTTCAGATCGTAGGTTCTCAATTTAGTTCCATCGATTTAAGCAACAAAATCACGCATTGTAGGTTCTGTAAGTGATTGAAAAATTAAAATATTAATTAGATTTTTTGTGTGTAAAGTATAACGGATAAATTTAGTCGCTAGACTGTTGTTGTGCAATGTTCTACTGTTTAAGGGTTGAATTATAACTCAAGGAAGACGTTATGCAATTTGCAACATCAAAAGCGACCTATATCATCTTTTTAATATCATTTTCCCCAGTGTTGAATAGTGCTTCAATTTCGCTCAATTGGTTAGGTAAAATCCCAGAGTTCAATATGCCCGAAAATCTGACTATAGATAAGGATGATCTTAAATGGGAAATCGATGGCTTGAAGCTTATCGACCCCCTCAAGGAAAATTTGGAAAGCACTAGAGAACTAAAAATCAACCAAACGAATGATATAGTCACTATCTCCTATCATTTATAAAGAGAAAAAACTTACCAAGCTTAAGATAGATGAAAGATCATTACTTTCTTAGAATTTATTTATTAAAGCACGCCATGTGAGAGTGTGGTGCGCTTACATAACAAAGGGTCCATCTTCCGTAAATATATACTTAATAATGAGCAGTCAGAACAATGTTCTGGGAAGGGGAGTAATGCCTAATAATTTGATATTTAGTCATTAAAATATGAGCGCGACTTAACCTCCGAATTCTACTCATCCAGCACGAAGAATAGGAGCAATTCTTCACCCCAAAGGTGAGTTGAAATGACAAAACGACGTACCAACCTAGAATGGCAAGCATGGTTTGAACAATATGAAAGCAGCAGTATTACCCACGCACTTTTTGAGAACAACATGGACTGAGTTTATCTACGTTCTTCGCAAAGCGGCGTCAACTCCAAATAGCAAACCAGTCTGAGCCTATCGGATTTGTTAGAGACGAAATCGTCGAAAAGACAATTAAGTATCAGGTCCAGATAGCAACGGTTAACATGACACTTCTCATCAATGATGTGGAGCTGAGTATTCTTAAAGCACCAGAGATTTACCTTTATAGTGAAAGCGTCGATTTTAGAAAGTCCATCAACGGTCTTGCTACGATTTTCGAAAATGACACTGACTTGCTTCTTGGCAGCGGTGCTTGTTTACCAATAAACAGCACGATAAGATTAAAGTGTTGTACTGGGTGAAAACAGGCTTCTCCCTTTGGTATAAACGCCTTGAAAAAGCCAAGGATAAGTGGCCTTCAAATGAAAAAAGTCAGGTGTTTACCCTCACACAATTTGAGCTTGATAGACTGCTTTCAGACTTCACAATTATCGGGCATGAACCCGTGTGCGTCAAAATAAACGATTTTACAATGAGTTAATCGTGAACAAAGCCTTATCCACCAAGCGTTAACGGCACGATTTTAGTATAATAAATGCCATGAAAAGACGCCAAGTATCAACCCAGAAAATCAAAATGTTGCCGAGCTACGAGCAATGGTGAAAGCCCTGATGCTCTCGCAATAGTATCAGGAATCACAATGGTAACAAGAGCGTCAATTGCTGCTTGAACAGCTTAAGCTCGCATTCGCCCGCCAGTTTGCTAAATGCGCGGAGTCGAAAAAGCCTTACGATGAATCATAAGGTGACCTCTTCAACGAAGCGGAATGTGAAGCCATTAAGGAAGAAGAGGTTGAATTGACGACTATCAAAACAGTCGCGAGAGGGCGTGCCCTATTGACTTTTTAGTTGACTACAACGGTTATCTACAAACCGATGGTTACGCTGCTTATGATTGTGTTCATCAAGTCACCAGTATGAGGGGCTTGGTTCATGCTCGGGCAAGTTTATGGATGAGAAAAAGCTTCAAGGTAAAGGTAAGTCGGGCAAGGCCGATAAGGCGTTGGCTAAAATCCCAAAACTCTACGGGATAGAATTACGCAAAAAAGGTGCGCCTACTGAAGAATGAAAAGCAGAGCGTCAAGCGCTTGCCAAGCTGATACTGGATGACCTTTACCAATAGATGACGACCCAGAAAGTGATATGTTCTAGCCCACGAGGCAAAGCGATAAAATACACGCTCGGGCAATAACCTAAGCTCATTCGTTATATCGACGATGGTCACTTATCTATCGATAATAATCGCGCTGAACGCGCAATTAAACTGCTGGCTATTGGAAGAAAAATTGGTTATTCCTTAATGCACCAAACGGCGCTGATGCGAGCGAAATATTTTACAGCATCATCGAGACCGTGAAAGCCAACGGTCTTATCTTCTACGACTACATAGTCAAGTGCATGAAAGAGTTGGCGAAAACAGAGCCTGATATCGACGCACTCCTACCTTGGAACTTCAAACACTAGTTATATCGCCCCATGGGCTCATGGGGCGTTTACATTAAAATGAGAGTAAGGCGTTGATTGAGTACCTCCACCTCCATACTCTAAAATTTAAGAAGTTAAGAAAGCTCGACAATTAACTATAACTTATTAATCCGAATCGGGAGCTTAAATAATGCGACATGAGTATTGTTGGATTGCGTTAAGCTAACGTAAATATCACCACTTTGCTCACCTATAGCTAAAGTGTCAAACTTATCTTTAGGTATGCTCAATCGAAATTGAGGCAATTTTCTGGACTGACAACCTACCGAAGCATTCATTACTTGTGTGCCACAATCGTTCTTGCGATTAGCAATAAAATTAATGGGATAACCGTTAGTTAATTCAAAAACCAAATCTGTCGAGCCCCAACCGTTGTGAATAACAGTTTCTGGGTTTCCGCTAACGGGGATGGTTTGCAATGTTGCTTGCATTGTAAACCCATAATTTGCCAAGTAATTAAAGTAGTCACTGGCTTCGAAATTGTGACTAAGTGAGTCCGAAGTGAATACCATTTCATCAAGTTCAATCATATCGACAACCTTGACAGGTTGCTTTAAATGAATAGCTTCCCCTTCTGTGTAGTCAAGTGAAAACTCATAGGTATAGTAACCCAATATGCGAGGTGTATACGCCACCTCAATGTGACATTCTGTATCGCTATTGCCGGCTAATATCGAGCCACATGTATTAGTATGGACGACGAGGTCTTCTGAATGGGTAATTTTAATACCTGTAGCTGGCGCGATTGACTCATTTTTAAAATAGTATTTAATCAAGTATGTACTATTTAAACCGACTAAAGATGACCCACCCTCTACTCGAGAAGATACTACAACATCGCTCACTACCGCCGAACTTTGAATTTTTACCTCATTTCCTTCCATATAATACAAGGAAGAGGTGAATTGATGCTGACCTTTTTCACTCGCTGTAAACGTACCTGAAATTTCACATTCTTTTCCTGCGGCCAAGGTACTGATGGAACCGCATGTGTTCTTGGTAACATTCACTGGAGCAGTACTAGATAACGTTGTATGAATCATACTTGCGTCATGGAAGTCACTCAAGTTTCGATAGATATAACGAATTGGATATGTACTATTTAGTCCTACATTTTGTGGCAATCCAACCTCTATTGAGCCAACAATAGGAACGGTAACCACTTCACCAGAGAGAACAAATGTTTCTTTTAAATTAGCACCGTAGTTTAAATTACCTACTAACTCTACGGGACCAAGAGTTTCGGAAAAATACTCCCCACTCAGTATACAAGACTCCCCAGCTGGAAGAATGTTGCCATCACAACTGTTAGAAACAATCGTTACACCTTTCGTATGCTCAGATGTAATCGTCAAGGTTTCAGTGTCTACATTACTTGTATTTGTGAAAGTGACATGAAAGGGGTAGCTATGATTTAGAACCATGTTATCTGGAAATCCTTTGTCAACTTGACTGTTTAACGAATGAGCAGAAGCCATAGATAAAGTTGAGTTTGCAATTACTACCGTTCCTTGATCGAACATTAAATAATTCGCATAGAGTTGTATGCCGGGTTTAATTGCAGAAGTGCTTATTGAAAGATGGCAGCTTTCTTCAGACCTAATCGTTGAATCAGTACATGTATTACTTAGAACTTCATAATGTTCTGGATATAAGTGGGCAAAACGTATTCCTGTCGCATCATGGTTTTTATTTGTATTGGTAAAAGTAACAAGGTAGTTATATGGTTCGTTCAATACCATTTGTTGAGGTATATCCTGGTCGACGCTGGCTACAATTGGAGCTTCAACTACATTACTCGTTGTGGTTGCATATGCGGTAACACCATCATCACTATACACAAGAGCGGCTGCTGTTAACGTGCCAATTTGGTCTGCCAAGACAGACGCAATCATTGAACATGACTCGCCAGGGTTTAGCGATACACTATTACAGCTATTAAACCGAATGTGACTGATGCCTGGGGCCAACAACGATGTCTTTAAGTTAACCACAGGTTCAGAGTTCATATTTTTAAACTGGAACTCTACATTATAATTGTTTTCTATTGCTATGTTTAGAGGTAAGCTAAGTACGGTATTTCCAATTAGAGTATCCTTTTTCGGGACGTTTTCTGTACCCACAACAACAGGTTCCCCTTCGTCATATGTGAGTTCGTACTGAATGCCGTAAGAGTCTGCCCTTGATGGAATATAGTCACCATGTAAATAACACGCTTCTCCACCTTTCAATGTTGAACTACATGTGGTTTTCACATTCGTTAGTGTTTCGGAGTTCGTTGACTTAATTTTAATGTTATTCGCTTGAGCTTGCCCAGTATTAATAAATACGAAACTAATAGGGGACGCTTTGTCTATATCAAATTTTTGAGATAGATTTGTGTGGACATACCCTACGATTGCACTATCGGTAGCATTGGTTTGATTGGTATAGGTTTGATCACCTATTCGTAATGACAATTCACTAAAGCCACTTTTTTCTGGTGTGACTCTAAATGTCACTGTACACAAATGAGTGTCGTCCAAATCTGTGGATAAACAATCAATACTTGAATATTCTACCAACATGTTTTGAGTTTCAAACAGGGTTGTAGTATCTTCAGTAAGCTTTTGTTTCAATAATACAGTAAATGCAACGGGATAAATATCACCTATTACTGTATTTGAAGGTAATTTCGTAACGAAAGCACCATCATTAAAATTACTAATAGGTTGGAAGGCATTATGATTATCACAACCTGTAAGCGTAATTAAAGATAGAGCTCCACAAAAAATCAGTTCAGATTTATACTTTTTAAACATCGACATTTTAATCTTATCAACCTTTTTCTAAAATTAGGAGTGTTGTTATATTTTCGAGAATCCTGATGTGTAATATATCTATTCCAGAGAAGCAATATCAGCCACCTTAATTGGGAGCTTTCTTACGATAGATTAGGAGTGATTCCCTCCGTTTCTTGAGAGTTTGTTAAAATTACACTAAGGACAAAATTTGGATTTTCTATCTTAGTTTCTTCTGAATTTTAATTAAATTAGGTAAATCAAATAGTGCACTTTTATAACGTTCCAAAAATTTCTCATAATAGTCTTCTGCTAAGCTAGAATAGTGGGCCTTCTGTTTGTTTCTTATTACATGTTCTTTTGCTTTTTGCACGCTAATGCCATCTTGATAAATTATTTTTTGGATCTTTTTCTTATCTTGATCCCTCAGTTTATAGACTTCAAAATAAATGATTTTCTTTGCTTGATTATTGGTAAAACCGCTTTCAATAAGCAATTTCTTGCTCATGTGGTAAAGGGCATTTTGGAGCTCTTTCATAGTGTTTATCTTCGCTATTAAAATTGGCAAAATCTGAATTTTCACTTAATCACTTTTATAAGTTTGATTAGTGTTTTTTTTGCAACTCGATAATCTCAATGATCGAAGATGAATTGTACTTATCTAAAATTCTAGTTTTGTAAGTACTGATGGTTTTATTGCTTAAAGAGAGTAGTTCAGATATTTTCTTGTTAGAATAACCTTTTGATAGATAGTTAAATACAATAGACTCTCGTTCAGATAGAACTGGAGAACTATTTTTTACATTTAGATTTTGTTTGAAAACAGAGTAACCTCGACTGGTAGTTATGATTGCATCTTTGATTAAAGATAGCTCTTCTTTTTGGGATATATAACCATTAGCTCCAATGTCTTTTGCCATTTGATTAAGGGTAGGGTGCTCATCGGATGATATAAATAGTACTTTCCCTTGAAAGCCTCCTTTTATTAGACGGCGGATGAAGTCTAAGCCACTACCGTCCTTTAGGTTTACATCCAATAAAATTAGCTCTATCGAATCTTTACGGACATATTTAGCTGCATCTTTAATTGAGTCAGTTTGAAGTATAATCGACGCAATTTTGGTATTTTCAAGCATTGTAACTAACGCATTACGTATAATAGGGTGGGTATCTACGATTAGTGTATTCATTGAGTTCATTGTCATCTCTCTTTCATTAATTAAATTGAGAAGTCCGTGCTCATTGATTCCTTACATATAATGTAGGATGATTCTGAATGAATGTGTGGAAATCATACATTCCATTTTGGAAAGGCTTTGATGTGATGGACGCATCTCCCTTCTAGCATTGTTGTACCACACTAAAGGTCCAGCCATTAAAGGTAGGAGTAACAACCATGTCCATTAAAGTTGCGGGTATCGATTTAACCAAGAATTTCTATTGAATATTGACGGAACTATCTCGTCAAACCTTATACAGTGCCTTTATCAATATTAGCGGCAAGATTGATGGTGTAACTCAGGATATAATTGGCTTTGTTTCCTAAATC